>JAHDDA010000300.1 GCA_020629595.1 Chitinophagales bacterium | reverse complement strand
GTTTAAAATCCCTAACTGGGATAAAAAAATACAAGTTAAATCGCAAAGTAAATTTATTTGAATCTACTGCAAATCGCCTAAGCTGGAATCCAGATTTTCAATAGACTTTAAAACGATTATTTATTTCGCATAATACTTATACCGTAAAGACGTAGCATTGCTACGTCTCTAACAAAAAAACGTTTGGTAGTGCTTTTTTATGTGTTGATAAAACACTTAACATATCTGGTGGAATATGTTCCACCGAAGAACTCATCAACACTTTTTGTTACAATATCTAAAAAACTAACTTCAATTTTTTGTATAAGTACATGGTCATATTTATTCGTCATTTTTGAATCTAGCTATTTTTTTATTATGTAAGGCAAAAATTCTCTGCATAGCACCGCTACGGAGATAATTTTTAACGCAACAGAATGGAAAAATAGGCATTCATAAAATGTGTCGAATAATTTTGTTCAGGTACTTAAATCTATGAATTTTAAGATAAAATAAAAATTCAACTCCAATTCAACCCCTTTAACAAATATTTGCGAAAAAAGCACTATTTTTGCAAACCTTTTTGAAAGAAAATTTAATGAATAATTAGTGGAGGCTTGAATTAGAAAACTTGGCATAATTTAAGTTAAGTTAAAACAAATTCAACCAAAACAAAAACGACAAAAGAATTATGGCTGTAATAGGTAAAATTCGTAGTATGACTGGATTGTTAGTGTTCACAATAGCACTAGCAATTATTTGCTTCTTATTAATGGATGCAACAGGAGCAGGAGCATCGGGTACACCCAACTCAATTGGCGAAGTAAACGGAATGAACTTAGACGGTAGAGAATACCAAAGAAGAATTGAACAAACATTGAACAACTCACAAAGAAACGGACAAGCCTTAGATGAAGCGGCTCGTATCAATGCACGCAATTCGGCTTACCGTTCGTATGTAAAAGATGTATTGGCAGAAGCTGAATACGAAAAGTTAGGGGTAATGATGACCAAAGATGAAATGGAAGATTTAATCTATGGTGTAGATCCACACCCATCGGTAAAAAATGAAGCTACATTCCAAGAAGGCGGCGTTTTTAAAGCAGAAAAAGTAACTGAATATTTAGATGGTTTACGTGCAAGTGGCGATATTGACAGAGCAAGAGGTTGGAACAACTTCAAAAATTTCTTACGCAGAGATGGAAAACGTAAAAAGTACAGTGCATTAATCAACCAAGCAATGTACACACCAACATTTTTAGCTGAATCTAAAAACATAGAATCTAACGGAACAGCTTCAATAGAATACGTAAAAGTTCCTTATACTGAAGTTGAAGATAGTGAAATTTCTGTTTCTGATAATGATTTAAGAGCATACTTAAATGCGAATAAAGGACAATACGAACAAGAAGAAACAAGAGCAGTTGATTATGTAATCTTTGATTTAGATGCTTCAGATGCTGATATTGCATCAACTAAGCAAGCAATAGATGAAATGATTGAAGAATTAAGAAATACGAGCAACGAAGATATTGGTTCATTCATTAATCTTGAATCTGAAACTAAATATTTCGATACTTATGTTTCGGCAGCAGACTTAAAAGGAAACTCAAAATCAAGTGAAATTTTAGCAGCAACCGCAGGAACAATTATTCCTACTTTTATGGAAAACAATTCGTACAAAGCAATTAAAGTAATTGATAGCCGTATGGCTCCAGATACTGTTGAGTGTGCGCATATTTTAATTAAAGTTGCAGAAGGTGCAGATGATACAGCAGCAAAAACTAAAATTGATAGTATTAAAACCGCAATCTTAGCAGGTTTAGATTTCGATGCAGCAGCTTCACAATTTTCAGAAGATGCAGCAAACAAAGACCAAGGAGGTGATTTAGGAAAAGTTACCAAAGGTAGAATGGTTAAACCATTTAACGATTTGATATTTTTCCAAGCAAAACAAGGTGACTTAGAAACAGTTAAAACAAACTTTGGATGGCACTTGGTTAAAATCAACAAATCTGTACCAACAACTAAAATGGTAAAATTTGCTGAAGCAAGCAGAGCAATTGTTCCAAGTTCAGAAACAACATCGGCAATTTATGATAGAGCAAGCGAATTTGCAGGACGTAACAATTCTGAACAAAAATTACGTGCCGCTGCCGAAGCAATGGAATTGAATATGGAGAGTTCTGGAGATTTTGAAGCAACTTCAACAGCAATTGGAACAATAGGAGCAAGCGAAAATTTAATTAACTGGGCATTTACACACGAAGTTGGCGATGTTTCAGATGTAATAGAATTAGGTGATAAATATGCTGTTGCCGTTTTAACTTCAGCTAAAGAGGCAGGTTTACCAGATATAAACGATATGCGTGATGAGTTAGAAAGTTTAGTTAAAAACGAAAAGAAGGCAGAAAAGTTAATTGCTCAAATTTCGGGAACAGACTTAAACGCTATTGCAAGTCAATTCAACACAACAGTAGGAACTGCCGATGGCTTAAAATACAATTTTATTTCTACGGGAGATTTAGGTAAAGAACCAAAAGTAATTGCTTCGGCATTTGCATTAAAAGAAGGCGAAGTATCTAAACCTTTTGCGGGTGATCAAGGTGTATTTGTGGTTAAAAGTACAGGAATAGATGTAGCTGATATTGCTGATATGACAAGTTTCAAAAATACAGAACGTACAAAGAACAAAACAGCAGTTGATTTTTATTCGCAAGAAGCATTATTTAAAAGTGCTGATATTAGTGATTTAAGAATGAGAAACATTGCATTATCTCAACAAATGCAACAGTAATATTCTTTATCAAATATTTAAAATTAAAGGGAAGTTAACCAAAGTGTTAACTTCCCTTTTTTTATTCCCTTGAATTTGATACACTCCTAAATAAAATTATTGATTTGGTCAAGGTAATTATTGTAGTCTTTAAATCAAATCGGAAAACCCTCGCTGTTCGCCTAACTAGAAATTCTAATTCTCAAATATCATTCCGTTGGTAGTGACTCAAAGTTAGGACTATGAAAGATTTGGTAAGACAACTAAAACAAGGCGTATTTCTCTGCTGTGTCTCCTGACCAGCAGTAAGCTTACTTTATCTTCAAAAGCAGAAAGAGTTAAAAATAAATACAACATATTTTAATTATTTATGTATATTTTTATAAAATATATAATTAATATTATTTTAGTATTTTAAATTAATAAATTTATTATAAGTAAATATTAAATTTAATTGAT
>JAHDDA010000299.1 GCA_020629595.1 Chitinophagales bacterium | reverse complement strand
TGGGGAGAAAGTAAAAAAGGAATGTTGAGTGGTTTGCTTAAAAATTGTTATCCTTCAGAAACCGATACACAAATCCACTTTGATGAAATGGTAAGCCGTACTAAAGTACCAGAAAAACGCCTTATCGAAATTGCAATGTACGCCCCACAATGGATGGATTTTGTGCGAGGAAACTTACAGTGGAAAGGAATGGAAAGTGCTATTTGGTGGCTACACGCCCACACCAACGATTACTATTCAGCAAGCCGAGAAACAGAAGTAGCCAAATACTCAAAAATTTCTACCAACGACTTTAAAGATGGAGCAGTTGATACCGATTGGTTCACAAGTTTTTACAAAGAATTGGGTAAGGCAAAATGGAAAGTTTTATACGATTCGGCTAAATATATTTCTGATGGAAACGGACACACAAGAGCCAAACTGTATGCCGATGTTATTTTAGGAAACACCAAAATTAGAGAAGTAAGTAAGCGGGTAAAAGACAAACGAAACCAAGATTATTTGCGAATGTATGGCTTAGTGCCTTTGAGCAAAAAAACGCCTAAAAAAGATTTGTTGAGTCGTTATAAATATTTGGTTCAGTTTAAAAAAGAAAGCAAGCAATTTGGTTCGCAACGCCAAGCCAGCGAAGGACTTTCGGTGCGTATTGCAATGGAAAACTTAGCAAGAACAGCAGGTTTCCCCGATCCAATTCGTTTAACTTGGGCAATGGAAACCGAAGAAGCCAAAAACATAATGCAAAATGCTGAAACCCTAACTTTCGAAAATGTAACGATTCAATTACAAGTTGATGAGCAAGGAAAATCGAGCATTTTATGTAAACGTGGCGATAAGGTTTTAAAAGCTGTTCCAAGTAAATTGAATAAAGAGAAATCGGTAAAAGAACTCAAAGATTTCCATAAAAAACTGAAAAGTCAATACAGCCGTTCTCGTAAAAGTTTGGAAGATGCAATGGTTCGTGGCGATGAGTTTTTAGCCGAAGAATTACAGAACTTAGAAACCCATCCAGTAATTGCTCCAATGTTGCAAACTTTGGTTTTTGTAAATGAAAACGGACACGGGTTTTTACAAAATGGCGAACTTAAAAATCAAGTAGGAGAAACCACTGCTTTAGACGATAAAACCCGTTTGGCTCACTGTACCGATTTGTACGAAAACAAAACGTGGAGTAATTACCAAACTCATTGTTTCGATGAAAAAGTAGTACAACCTTTCAAGCAAATTTTTAGAGAATTATACGTGCCAACAGCCGATGAATTAGCCGAGAAAACTAAATCTCGCCGATACGCAGGACACCAAGTTCAGCCAAAGAAAACGGTTGCTTTGCTTAAAAGTCGCCATTGGACGGTTGATTATGAGGAAGGCTTACAAAAAGTGTTTCATAAAGAAGGATTTATTGCCAAAATGTACGCAATGGCAGATTGGTTTAGCCCAGCCGATGTAGAAAGCCCAACTTTAGAAACCGTACAATTTATAGATAGAAAAACGTATAAAAATATTCCGTTTGAAGAAATTGATAAACGTATTTTTAGCGAAATAATGCGAGATATTGATTTGGTGGTAAGCGTTGCCCACGTTGGTGGCGTTGATCCCGAAGCCAGCCAATCGAGTATAGCAATGCGTTCGGTAATTATAAAAGAAACAGCACGTTTGTTTAAATTAACGAATGTAGAAATTAAGAAAAACCACGCCCACATAAAAGGGCATTACGGCGATTATAATGTGCATTTAGGAAGTGGTGTAACGCATCAAAATCCAGGGAAATATTTATCAATTTTACCAGTACATTCACAACACCGAGGGCGATTATTCTTGCCTTTTGTAGATGAAGACCCTAAATCGGCAGAAATAATGTCTAAGATTTTATTATTGGCTAAAGATAAAGAAATGCAAGACCCTACAATTTTGAGGCAGTTGAGAGAGTAAAATAATATAGCCGTCATTCCAATGTAGATTGGAATCCCCACGAATGAGTTGATGTTTTTCGTGGGGATTGCATTACGATGGGATTCCGTATAATTTTTTCCGTTACTCTTCAAAAATTTACGGAATGACGGCAAACATTTTAAAATCACCCATAATAAAACACCTGCTTTTCTTTAATATGCTCTACTACACTTGTCACGGTTGAAGCTATTTCTGGTGGCATTTTTTGTAGTTTTTTGGTGTTATTTTGCAATGTAAGTAAAGCGTAATACAAAGGTTTTATTTTTTGCATTAAATCCAAAGCGTGTTCGCCTTCTTCAAATTCGTATTGAAGCCAGTTGTATTGTTTGTGGATGAGGAGTTGTTTTATATAATATTCTAATTGTGGTGCTGAAATAGCAATTGCTAAAGTTTTGTGTTTTTCTTTTTCAAATTCGTTTATTTGTCCAGCCCAAAGACTAAAGTAATTAAAGGTAATTTTTGCTTTCTCAATCGAGAAATTGTCATTTGAAACATTCTTAGTATCCATCCATTTACGAACTAAGTCTATAGATTTAGATGATTTTATATTTTGAGTATAATAAATCAAAGAAAGAAGACACATAGCATCTGGATTGTTAAGTTCTGCGCTTTTTAAGAAGTTCTCTTCAATTTTTTCAAAATTTCCTTTAAAAAGATAACATAATCCTAATTTCAGGTAAACATTACCTTTTGCATTCATCTTAACAGATTCTTCAAAACATCCAATTGCTTTTTCAATTTGATTTGTATTGATAAAACAAATACCAGATAAATTATACTTATAAGAGCTTTTCTGTTCTATTTTAACTAATAAATCTAATGCTTTTTCATATTTTTTTTGATCAATCAATAGTTTTACCTCACTAAAAACCTCCTTGCTCGTAGGCGGCAAATTATCCAACCACTCTTTCTTTAGACCTTCTAAATTCATAAAGCTATTAATTAGTTCATCTCTTTGAAAAGTAGAAATAAACCTGCAATGAGCCATTGCCTTTGTCATCATTGCTAAATAGCTTTTGTTCTTTTTGCCTTCTTTTACATCAGTTAAAACTTCTTCATAAATTTCTTTTAGCTCGGTTTCATCATACCAATTTTCCATAAAAACGGTTAGGTACTTTACTTCTTGTTTTTGTTTTGGTCCGCCTTGGGTCATTAGCAACCAAAGGTTAAAAAAGCGTTCGTTTAGTCGGTATAAATTATTTTTAGTGTCAGTTTTTATTTTATCAACCAAATGTTCTTTTACTAAAGCATTTATTTGTGCCGAAATGGTTTTACTGGGC
>JAHDDA010000011.1 GCA_020629595.1 Chitinophagales bacterium | reverse complement strand
ACAGGAACAGAAGAAGTAACCGATGAAAATGGTTGTACTTACACAATTACAGTTGAATTAATATTTTTACCTGACAACCCTTGTGGCGATGCAATTCCAGTAATAACCGAAACTTATGAAGGTACACAGGGAGATGGTTACACTTATACCTCGCCAAGTGGAACAGTGTATGATGAAAATAACCCAACAGGAACAGAAGACCTTTTAGATGAAAATGGTTGCCCTTATTTACTTATAATTGAATTAATTTTTAATCCAATTAATCCCTGTGAAGATTCAGAAATTAGTATAAACGCATATATTGAGTGTGAATTAGATGCTAACGGAATTGCAACAGGAAACGGTGTTTTAGTAATTGATATTGCAGGAACTGTGGGTGCTTTTGAAATTTCAGGAGCAGAAAATGGAACAGTTTTACAAGCTGGCGAAGAATACAATATTACCGTAACCGTAACTGATGAAACTGCGTGTTCAGCTTCTGATTCTATAAATGGAAATATGAATGAAACTTGCCCTGAAGGACAAACTAATGATTGCCAAATTGATTTTGCAAGTTCATTACAAGATGTTGGCGACCAATTTTTATGTGCAGAAGAAATTGCTGATTTAAGTAATACCGTTGTTTGGTCTTTTGGTGATAATGCCGAATATATTGGCGTTTATGTAATTACAGACGAAGCAGGTAATACCTTAGCTCAAAGTTTTGAGGGAACATTTAGTCTTGCCGACTTTGGTGGAAATCCTAATACGCCTTACTTTATAAATGCTATTGCTTATGGCGGTACTTGTGAAACAGTAACTATTGAAGGACCACAAGTAGTTTGGTTAACACCAGTAGTTATTACTTACGATTTAGAATGTAACGAGCAAACAGGAAATTCAACTTATACTATTACGTATTTTGTATCGGGCGGTTATCCCGAATACGATACCAATGCTAATTATACATTAAGTAATGATGTTAATGGACAATTTGGGGCTGATGATTTCCCTATTTTTGTTGAATATGTAGATAATACACCTTTTAGCCTTAATGTTAGCGATGCTTATGGTTGTTCAACTTCGGTAAATGAATTTCCAGAACCATGCGTAAAAACTGCTGTTGAACTACTATACTTTGAAGGCGAAAAACAAGCCGAAAATAACATTTTAAAATGGGCAACTGCTAGTGAATTTAATAGCGATTATTTTTCATTAGAATACGCTGAAAATGGTGTAAATTTTGTAGAAATTGCCAGAATTGATGTAGAAAATAATAGTAGTGGAGCAACTTATAGCTTTACAGATGTAGCTGTAAATAATGCCGCATATTATCGTTTATTACAATACGATTTTGATGGAACTTATATTATTTCGGAAATTGTATTTATTGACAGAACAGAAAGTTCGGATATTACAATTTACCCAACATTGGTTCAAGATATTGTAAATATTCAATTGAATAACAATGATTTAGTGAATATTGCTATCTATGATGCCAGTGGAAAACTACTAATTCAAGATGCTTTTAATGGCAATTCAAGTTTAAATATTAGCCACTTTGCTACAGGAATTTATTATATTCAAGTAGAAGTAGATAATGAATTATTTAGTTCAAAGCTAATTAAAAAATAATAGTACCAAAAAGAGGGAAGCTAATTAATAGGTGGTAATAATTTAATGTTATTACCGCCTTTTTTGTTTTTATACAGACAAAATAGCTGGTATGATATAGTTAAAAAACAAAAATCTCCTGTTTTAGTGTTACCACTAGATTAATTTGAAGCTACATTGTATTAAAACTCTTCATTTTTGCTTAATTTGGCAGTCTATTTATGATTTAAACTTATTTATTTAATCAATATTTTTAAATATTTTATTTTACCTAATTTTTTAATTATGAAAAAACTTTTATTTTCAATTTTCACAGTTTTTTGCTGTTTATTTACAACCAATGCTTTTGCTCAGTGTGAAGTAGAAGTAATTTTTGTTGGTTTTGATGATGGTGGTGCGTTTATTGCAGAAACACCAACCGTATTTTGTGATGGCGAAATGATTCAAATTCCAGTAGCAACTATTTCAGGTGCAGACGCTTCTTACACATTAACTTCAAATGTAGGTACTTTCGATTCAGAATTTATTGATGATGGATTTATTGCTTACTTAAATGTAACACAAGATGATATTGATGCTTCTGGTGGTTCTTTTGAAGTAACTTTCACAGGGGTAACTGAAACCGATTGTGTAGGTACAATTTCTTCAACTTTTGAAGCTATTGGTGTACCAAGTGTTTACGGTTTTTGCTGTGCAGATCCTACTTGGATTGATGCAAGTGGTGAAGCTGCTTCAGCTACATTTGCTGCTCAACCTTTTTGTGTAGCTACAAATGATACTATTGCTGTTGCATTTACCGTATTTGGTAACGAAGCAACTACTTATACAGTTACAGCTTCAAATGGTATTTTTAATACTTCTGGTGAAGGTACTGCTGCTATTGAGTTTGATGGTGCTTCTTCAGGTATCGAATTTTTATTATTAGTTCAAGAAGATTTAGATGCTATTGCTGGTGGCGATGTTACAATTGATATTGTAAATGATAATGATGCCGCTTGTGCAAACTCTTTAGTATTTAGTTTAGATGGATTAACAAGTATTGGCGATTTTTGTAATGCTGTTGCTCCGCCTGCAAATGATGTTTGTGGAGGTGCTATTGCATTAAGTGAAGGTGAAAATGGACCTTTCAATAACTCAAATTCAACTGTTGATGCCGATGAGCCAGAATCTCAAGCAGGTTGTTACTTTAGTGATGATGTTTTCCAAGCTACTATTTGGTTTACTTTTTACGGAAGTGGAAGTGAGGTAACTATTACTTCAAACAACTCTTGTGCAGGAATTACGACAGCTAACGATGATACACAATTTGCTATTTACGAAGGTTCTTGTAATGGACAACAAGTTGCTTGTAACGATGATATTGATGAAGGTTCAGGAAACTACCTTTCAACATTAACTATTTCAACAGATAACGGACAATTATATTATTTATTAGTAGATGGATATAATGGAACAGCTGGAGATTTTTGTTTAGAAGTTACAGGTTCTGGTGCTCCTTGTGAGGTTACTGGTCCTACAATTTCTGCGGGTGTAACTTCTGTTTGCCAAAACGAAATGTTAGAGGTAACTTTAGATGATGCTGGTTCTGGTGCTGGTGGTGTAATGTATATGTTAACAGATTTCAACGGTTCACAAGATGAATATTCAATTTTAGCAGGACCACAAGCAGAAAATATGTTTGATGTTTCTGGTTTAGCTGTTGGCGATATTTTAGGTTGGGCTATTTCTGTTGAAGATATGGCTGAAAGCACTGATGGAACAATTGGTGGAATTCAGGGTTGTTATGAATTATCTAACCCAATATTCTATTCAATTTTAGATGCAAATGGAAGTGATTGTGTAAGTTCAACTATTAAGTTAGATAACGTTCAAGAAATGAATGTTTTCCCACAACCAGTTGCAGATGTTGCTACTTTAAGTTTAACTGTAAGCAATGCCGAGCAAATGAATTTACAAATTGTTGATTTAACAGGTAAAGTTATTTCTTCACAAGAATTATTTGTTCAATCAGGAGCTAACCAAATTGAATTAGATGTTACAAACTTTGCTTCGGGTATTTACTTTGTACAAGTTTCTACTGATGCAGGAATGGCTACAACTAAGTTAATTAAGAAGTAACAGAAAAACACTTATATTGTGTAGGGAGGATTGCCCTGCATTTACAAAAAACCGTTAGTTTGAAAAAGCTAACGGTTTTTTTATCATCAATTTTGTAATTTGTACGAACGCCTAATTTATTCCTCTAAATTCAGTTTTGTAATTTTAATACATTCATTGGTAACAAAGTTATTGGCAATGTCTATGGAAATTGTATTTGGTATTTTTCCTTTTCTAATTGTTCCGTTTTCAATCATTTCATCAACTGAACTGCTTAGATTTTCTTTTGCAATTGTAGCTAAGTTGTAAATAGAGTTGGTACTATCGCCAATGGCACATTCAATGGCTATATCAGTATTTTGCGTTAAAGTCCACGAAATTTCAAATAGACTTTGTGTACTAGCCTCGTAATTTTCAAATTTTGCCAATTGGTCGGCATACATTTCTTCAAAAATAAATTTGTTTGCGTAACTTCCAGCGGTTGTAAAAGTACCATTTTCGGTAAACATTCCTAAAGCTCTATGTTCGGGGCTTGGTGTTAAACCTTCGTAAGTAACAATGGCTTTACCTGTATTATCATCTAAAGAAATAATTTGGTTAAGCGGTGTTTCTAGTACGTTATTTTGCGTAGAGGAAGTCTCTTTATACAAACGATTTCCTAAAGTGTTATTAATCAAATTTATAAGCTGTTCATCATTTTGATTTGTTTCGCAATAATGGTTTATATCAATTATTACTATTTCGGCGTGGGTATCTAAAAAGCTTTTTATTGCTTGAAGCATATTTTCAAACGAATCGCCATTACAGCCTAAACCTCCGCAAGAGGTGTAGTGATGCGTATAAAAAATATTATCTTCAGCAAAAAGATGTGGTCGCATATCAAATTCACGAACACCCGCCAAAAGCATATTTTCAATATCAATTTCCTGTGTACGAGTATTGCAGGCATTTGCACCTATGGTACACGAGGTTTCTAGGTAATTCCCAGCATCGTGGGCTCTTGGAAAACAAATATCGGTTAGTGTAATATTTTGTTCGGCGTAATAAGCAATCACTGCACTCATCCAGCTTGCATTATCAGTAATTTCTAAGGGTTCTTGCTCTGTATTTTGGTTATTGGTTTCGTCATCGGCATCGCAACCCAATAAACAAACAGCCAAGGAAACAGTAAAACAGTATTGTAAAAACTTCATTTAATTATTTTGGTTATAAAATTAGTCGGCTTCGCCACTGCCAGCCAACATTTTATAGCCAAGATACAAGGCAATGGCAAATAAGCCTACAAAAAATAGTTTTTTTACTATAAACCAACCTACCCACAAAATTACTAATATTACAATAATGCTAATTATATCTGATGTTCCAAATTTCATTTATCTATATTTTGATGTATTTATATATTAAACTTTGTTTTTTAGAAATTAGTTTCATAAAAGTATTGCAAATAAAAAAGACCACTTTCCCAAAGAAAAGCAGTCTTTTATTATTAAACTATTCTTACAAGAATTATTACTTATTCTTCACACGTTCCATATAAGCACGTGTTTTTGTATCTACTCTTATTATTTCGCCTTGGTTTATAAACAAGGGAACATTAATTTTTGCTCCTGTTTCTAAAGTTGCAGGCTTAGTTGCATTAGTAGCGGTATCGCCTTTTACGCCTGGTTCGGTATAGGTAACTTCTAAATTTACCGAATTTGGTAATTCAGCCACTAAAGGTAAATCTTTTTCGGCGTGGTATAAAACCTCAACTGTTTCACCTTCTTTCATAAGGTCATTGTTATCAATAAATTTTTCATCCATTGTAACTTGTTCGTAGGTTTCATTATTCATCATATTAAAGCCCATATCGTCTTTATATAAAAACTGAAACTTACGGCGTTCAACACGTACTGCTTCTATTTTATGTCCTGCCGGAATTGTCTTATCAACTACTTTTCCACTAGTTAAACTTTTAATTTTTGTACGTACAAAAGCAGCTCCTTTCCCAGGTTTTACGTGCTGAAATTCTACAACTTGCCATACATCGCTGCCAATTTGCATACAAAATCCATTCTTGATATCAGAAGTGTTTGCCATTTTTTTAATTATTTTATTTAAGTTTTATATTGTTAATTTTTAATTGAAATTTAGTATTAATTAAATGATATTTTTAATACGCCCATTTTAAATACACCGAACCCCACGTATAACCACCACCAAAAGCGGCTAAAATTAGGTTATCACCTTTTTTAAGTTGTTTTTCCCATTCCCACAGGCAAATGGGAATTGTTCCTGCCGTAGTGTTTCCGTATCGTTCTATGTTTAGCATTACTTTTTCAGTACCAACACCCATACGGTTGGCAGTTGCATCAATTATGCGTTTATTTGCTTGGTGTGGCACTAAAAAACGCACATCATCGGCTGTTAAATTATTGCGTTCCATAATTTCGTGTGCAACACCAGCCATACTTTTTACGGCTACTTTAAATACTGCTTTGCCGTCTTGGTAGGCGTAGTGTTCTCGTGCTTCTACTGTTTTGTGTGAGGCAGGCTTTAATGAACCACCTGCTTTCATGTGTAGGTGTGGTGCACCCGAACCATCGGCTTTTAGAATTGAATCTTGAATCCCTAATCCTTCTTCATTAGGTTCTAAAAGTACCACACCAGCACCATCTCCAAAAAGTACACAAGTATTTCTATCTTGGTAATCAATTATAGAAGACATTGTATCAGCACCAACCACAATTACTTTTTTGTAAGTACCAGCTTCAATGAATTTTGCTCCTGTGGTTAAGGCATATAAAAACCCCGAACAAGCCGCTGCTATATCAAAGCCTGGGCAGGCTACGCCTATTTTATCGGCTATTAAATTGGCTGTTGCTGGAAAACGCATATCGGGCGTTACGGTTGCACAAATTATGAGGTCAATTTCTTCGGCTTTGGTGTTTGTTTTTTCAAGCAAATTTTTAATAGCAGGAACCGCCATATCTGAAGTACCCAAGCCTTTTGCTAAAATTCTTCGTTCTTTAATGCCTGTTCGGGTAATAATCCACTCGTTATTGGTGTCAACCATTTTTTCTAAATCTGCATTAGAAAGTATTTTTTCAGGAAGAAATGCTGAGACTCCTGTTATGGCTGCTCCAATTTTAGACATTGTTTTTATTTTACGAAGTTAGAAATGAGATTATAAAAAATCTGAAAAAATCAGCTTTCTTAAGTACATAGTCATATTTATTCGTCATTTTTGAATCAAGCTATTTTTTTATTATGTAAGGCAAAAATTCTCTGCATAGCACCGCTACGGAGATAATTTTTAACGCAACAGAATGGAAAAATAGGCATTCATAAAATGTGTCGAATAATTTTGTTCAGGTACTTAAATCCCAAAAATAAGAAAGTTCGGATACCAGAAAGTTAGTACCCGAACATTATTTTTTATACGAAATTTTTTAATTCGTTTAGTATTGAAAAGTAAAAATTTACTCTTCGGTTTCTTCTGGTGCTGCAATGGCAACTCTACCATTGTAGTAAAGGTTTCCTTCGGCATCTAAGTATGCTCTGTGGCGTAAGTGTGCCTCACCAGTTTGTTGGCAAATTGAAACTTGTGGTGCAGTTGCTTTGTAATGTGTACGGCGTTTATCACGGCGTGTTTTCGATATTTTACGTTTTGGATGTGCCATTGTAAAAAATATTTATTGGTTAAAAAATTTATTTCTTTTCTTTCAGCTTTCGAAGTGCTTCCCAACGAGGATCGTTTATTTCTTCTTCGTTTTCTAAGGGTAAGTCATCGCTTGCCTCATCTTCTAATAGTTCATTATCGGTTTGCAACCATTCCATTATAGCAGGGTTACAATTCGATGTTCCATCTTCGTTTGTTGTATGCACTTTATACATTGGCATACTCAAAATTAAAAATTCGTAAATAAGTTCAGCTACGTTTAAATGAGTTTCGTTCCTATCTATATACATTATATCAGGATCGTCATTTAGGTTTTGAAAGGCTCTTAGTGGTTTAAATTTTACTAAAATTTTAAATCTGTCTTCAATTGGTAATAACAAAACATCATTGCATCTATCACATTCGGTTGTTATATTACCAGAAAAGTTAAAGCCTAATTCAAATACATTTTCTCTTTTTAGAAACTCTAATTGTACCTCAACATCACATTCATTAATTGGCGATTCTTCAATTTCAGAAAGTAAATCAGAGTTTACATTGTAACTAAATATGTGAAGCCCTAACTTAAGCCCCACAAAAGGGATATCATATTTTTCTAACTTATTCAAAATGTTATAATAATCAAAGAACGATTCTTCAAATGGAGTGCAAAAATATAGCTTTTTTGTTTTATTGGCTATACATATTCTTCTTTTTACGTTAAATCGGCTTTTTATTTTGTAATTTCAAATTGACTTTTATCAAATTTTAATATTTTAGCCGATAATTAAACATTCTATTCGATGAAAAAACTTTACTCGTTCATAATTTTATTGGTTTGTATTTTTCAATTTAGTATAGCTCAGGACTTAGAAAATAGTAGTTTTGAAAATTGGGAAGATTTTTTTGATGTAAATGGCAATTTTTTGTATGAAGAACCAAGTGATTACTGGGCAACTAATAATTTAGTTTCAACTATTAATTCTGAAACAGGACCTTTTGTTACTAGAGAAACCGAAAGAGTACAAGAAGGCAATAGTGCTTTAAAACTAGTTTCGGGTTATTTAACAGGTTTTGGTGGTGGTTTACCTGTGGGGGCTTTGTGTGGTGTTGGCGAGTTTAATCTAAATTTTGCCGACCAATTTAAGTCTTACGCACCTGGAATGCCTTTTACGGCACAACCCGAAACGCTAACGGGTTATTTTATATACGAACCTGTTGATATAGAAGATGAAGGAACAATCATAAAAGACGCTTGCGAAATTTATACTTACCTAACTAAGTTTTCAAACAATAAACGAGATACTTTGGCTGTGGCGTACTACTCAACTGAAGATACTTTTTCTGATTTTCAATATTTAGAAATTCCTTTCGAGTACTTTTCTACCGAAATACCAGATTCAATGTTTACGGTTTTTGCGGCAAGTAAACTAGCTGCACCGCCTTTGTATTATGCTGGTATTGGCTCAACGTTGATTGTCGATAATTTTAGTTTCGATTACAATGTAGGAATTTCAACACCTGTTGTTCCGCTGTATGAAATAAATGTATTTCCAAACCCAACTAGTAATTTTATCACCTTTAAATTTGAGGAAAACAAAAACTTTGAACTATCAATTTTTAATACAGAAGGAAAGTTAATTACAAAAACTAATATTTCAATTGTTAATAATACAATTGATACAAGTTGTTTTTCGGAAGGGAATTATTTTTATACCATAAACGAACAAGGAAAAACAGTGGCTGGTGGTCAGTTTTTGGTAAAGCATTAAATTGTGTGGCTTTAAACCCATTTATCTAAGCCGAATTTTCCATAAAATAACAGAACTTACAATCTGGTTATTTTGATTATAAAACTTCAAAAAGTTAAAAGCACGTACTATGAAAATAATTTACACTTTATTGCTCTCAATGTTTTGTTTAGTTTTTTCAAATGCGCAAGATATTGCAAGTGGAAAATTAAAAAATAAACGCATAAAATTGGGTGTTGAAGGTGGCATAAATGCTGGTGCTTTTTATGGAACTGAGTTTCAAGATGGAGATACGGGAACACCAGGAATTGGTTTAAACGCAGGAGTTTATACGTACTTACATATTATAGGTGATATAGATTTAAGACCTTCTTTGAAATATAGTTATACAGGTGCTTCGTTTTATTCTGAAAGAGAATTGCTTGCTTACCCAGCTAAGGTAGATGGTTTTCCTATTTATACTGATGTATTTACTGTAACAGAAGGAGATATAGACATTCACTATATAGAGTTGCCTTTAGAATTTGTTTTAAGCTTTGGCAACAGATTGGCAATGCAATTAGGACCTCGTTTTGCTTATTTGCTAAATGGTAATGTTGAAGGAACAGTACAACCTACTTTAATTACAACAGGGATTGAAGCAGACTTAGAGCAATTATCGGATCATTTGGTTTTGAATGAAAATGCCATTGATTTTAGAGTTGGTTTAGGATTGAGTTATAAATTAAGTAGAAAAATGCAAGTAGGTGCTACACTTGTTGTTGGTATGAATAAATTTAATTCTCCAACCGAAAATTATACAGATGAACTAAAAAATGTTTTTGCCAGTTCTTATGTAGCTTATAATATTTTTGGCAACTATTGGGAGTAAGTTAAACCTTATTGTTTCAAAAAAAATCTTTCCAAGGAATAGCAAAAGGTAAAACCACCACCCAGATTACAAAAAATACTGACATTGATTTTGGGAAAACTTGATTGTTTATAAACGCAGGTAAAGCTACAAAAAGTAACCAACTCGATTTGTAAATTAATTGAAACAATAACACTAAACTCATTGGTTTAGGAAAAAACAAACCTAAAATTGATAAAATAAAAATGGCAAACCATAATGCTCCTACCAAACGTATAGTTTCTGAATAAGCCACACTATTTTCAAATACTGTAAGCAAGGCAGTTTTAGGAAAGAACAAGCAAGATATACTAATCCATCCTGCAACTAAAATATTGGCTATATATACAATTTTTAAAAGCATCTCTTCAAAATTTTACATAAAATTCACTTTTCCACATACTTTTCCACATCACTATAAATTAAAGAATAAAAGCGTAGCACAAAACCTTAATTTTGCACCTTCTTTTTAAAAAAATACAATGAAACGCATTCAATCAGCCTTAATTTCGGTTTATAACAAACAAAATTTAGAACCATTAGTAGCCTTATTAAATAGGTTAAATGTTACTATTTATTCAACTGGTGGAACACAAAAACACATTGAAAGTTTAGGTGTTGATGTTGTTCCCGTAGAAACAATTACAGCTTATCCGTCAATTTTGGGCGGACGAGTGAAAACCTTACACCCCAAAGTATTTGGTGGTATTTTGGCTCGTAGAGATAATGAAGCTGATTTGGCTGAAGTAGCTGAATACGAAATTCCTGTAATTGATTTGGTAATTGTTGACTTATATCCGTTTGAAGATACAGTTGCTAAAACAAATGAAGAAGCGGCAATAATTGAAAAAATTGACATTGGAGGAATTGCTTTAATTAGAGCAGCAGCCAAAAATTATAAAGAAACCATTATTGTTTCGCACCAGTTACAATATATGCCTTTATTAGAAATTTTAATGGATCAAAACGGAAGTACAAGTCTTGAACAACGCAAAAAGTTTGCTCTTGAAGCTTTCCATACTTCTTCGCATTACGATTCGGCAATTTTTAACTGGTTTAGTACAAAAGTTGAAAAAAACGATGATGAACCAGCACAAAACTTTTTAAAGTTAAGCAGTTTTAATGCAGGAAAAACTTTGCGTTACGGTGAAAACCCACACCAATCAGGTACTTTTTATGGCAATTTAGAAGCTATGTTTGAACAACTAAACGGCAAGGCACTTTCTTACAATAATTTAGTTGATATTGATGGAGCAGTTCAGTTGGTTGGCGAGTTTAAAGAAACTTGTTTTGCCATTTTAAAACACACTAATTCTTGTGGTTTGGCAGTAAATGAAAACCTTACCGAAGCCTACAAAATGGCATTAGCGGGCGATCCTATTTCGGCATTTGGTGGTATTTTATGCACCAATAAAACCATTGATTTAGCTACTGCCCAAGAAATTCATAAGTTATTTTGCGAAGTGGTTATTGCCCCTGATTATGAAGCTGCGGCTTTAGATTTATTGAAAGGAAAAAAGAACCGAGTAATTTTAAAGCAAAAGCCTGTTGAAATGCCTAAAAAATTGGTAAAAACCGTTTTAAATGGCATTTTAGAACAAGATAAAGATGAAAATACGCAAGTTGCCGATGATTTAACTTGTGTAACCGAAAAAGCACCAACAACAGAGCAAGTTAACGATTTATTATTTGCCAATATTGCTGCCAAACATCTAAAATCAAATACAATTGTTTTAGCAAAAGGCAAGCAATTATTAGGTATGGGTTGTGGGCAAACTTCTCGTATCGATGCTTTAAAACAAGCAATAGATAAAGCCAATCGCTTAGGTTTTAATTTGAACGGAGCAGTTATGGCTTCCGATGCGTTTTTCCCTTTTCCAGATTGTGTAGAAACGGCACACGAAGCAGGTATTGTAGCTGTAATTCAGCCAGCAGGTTCTAAAAACGATAAATTAAGTATTGATGCTTGTAATGAACGTGGAATGGCAATGGTAACAACGGGTGTTCGCCATTTTAAGCATTAAACCCAAAAAATACTATGTCGGGTTTTATTTTTACCATAGATTACGTTGGAACTTTGGTTTTTGCCATTAGTGGTGTTTTGGCAGGTGTAGAAAAAAAGTTCGATTTATTTGGTGTAATAATTTTGGCATTTGTTACCGCTATTGGTGGCGGAACGGTTCGTGATGTTTTAATTGGTAGCACACCTGTTGGTTGGATGACCAATGAAATTTACATTTATCTAATTTTAATGGCTGTGCCATTTTGCTATTTTTTTAAAGATAAAATTATTTACCTACGTCAAGGTTTTTTCTTATTCGATACTTTAGGTATTGGACTTTTTACCGTTTTGGGTTTGCAAAAAACTTTGGCATTGGGTTTATCGCCTTTAATTGCCTTAGCTATGGGTGTGGTTTCGGCTTGTTTTGGTGGTGTAATTCGTGATGTTTTAATAAACGAAGTGCCGCTTATTTTTAGAAAAGAAATTTATGCTTCGGCTTGTTTGGCAGGTGGTATTACATTTTTAGTTTCCAATTATTTTTTAGCCGAAAATATTTCAATGATTATTGCCATTGCAACGGTTATTGCCATTCGTATTTTGGCAATAAAAAGAAATTGGGAATTGCCATTTAAGCCCTAAGTTTTTAGATGTGATTCAAGCTCACTTAAAAAAGCCTAAAGTAAAGTTGTAAATAAGAAGATTTCTAAACACCTAAGTATTGATTATTTTACTTTTTGTAGTTCGTACAATCATTTTACTTTACTTTTATGTCTCAACATTTCTGGTAAATTGGTTTTTCTTTCTTATTATGAAAAGATAAAATCTACATTCAAAAAGTTTTCAGCCTTACATTTGAATTACCACTTATATTTTTAAATTTTACTTTAGGTAAAAATGCTATTCAATCAAACCATAAAAAATTTAGGACGAATAAGAGAAATTATTGCCATTTTGGTAAAATATGGTTTTGATGATATTATTAGTCATTCGGGCTTAGATAAGGTGGTAAGTGAACGCCTGCATTTAGAATGGAATAGAAATAACCGACCTGCTTTTGACTATTCTACTTATGAAAGGCTACGAATGGCTTGTGAAGAATTAGGACCAACTTTTATAAAGTTTGCTCAAGTGTTGAGTAGTCGCCCAGATTTGTTACCCAATGATTTAATTAAAGAATTTGAAAAATTACAAAGTCACGTAAGTGTTTTTCCGACACCTGATGCGGTGGCGATAATTGAATCAGAAACGGGAGAAAAAATATACAAACTTTTTAGAGATTTTGATGACGAACCCGTAGGGGCAGCTTCAATTGGGCAGGTACATAAAGCTGTATTGCGTGATGGTACACAGGTTGTTGTAAAAGTTCGCCGTCCCACTATTAAGGGAACTGTAAATACCGATATTGCTATTATTAAAGATTTGGTAAGCAGATTGGAAAATATGCTTGAAAAGCGATTTGGTATTATTCACCCAATGGATGCTGTAAATGCGTTTGAAAAAAGTATTCTAAAAGAGCTTGATTTTAGAACAGAAGCTCGGCATATTCAGCAATTTAGAGATTTTTATAAGCATACTAATAAATTTTCTATTCCAAAGGTGTTTAAAAATATTTCTACCGAACGCATTTTGGTTATGGAATATGTAGAAGGAACACCAATTGATAATATTAAGCAATTGAAAGAATGGGGCTTAAAGCCAGAAAAAATTGCCGAAAAAGGACTAGATGTTTACTTAACTCAAATTTTTGAGTTTGGTTATTTTCATGCCGATCCACATCCAGGAAATGTATTGGTTCAAAAAAATGGTACAGTTTGCCTTATTGATTTTGGAATGGTAGGTAGAATTACCAAAAAAGATAAATATGCCTTTGCTGGTTTGCTTACAAGTATGGCACAAGAAGATGCTAGAAGAATGGCTTTAAATTTTAAGCGTTTAGCCATTGAAGATAATATTGATGATCTTCGTTTTTTTGAATATGAATTGAATGAATTAATTGAAGATTATGCTTTTTTAAGTGTGGAAGAAAGTAATCTTTCGGATGTAATTCAACGTCTGCAAAAAATTATTTATGATTATCGTATTCGTATTCCATCAAGTGTATTTTTAATAATGCGTGCTTTAACTATTATTGATGGAATTGGTAAAAAAATGCATCCAAAGTTTCAGCCCAATGATTTTATAATTCCTTATGGTATTAAATTATTTACCGAGCAATACAGCGAAGCAAACATTAGAAACGAGTTGTTGTATAGAGGTACTCAATTTATTTCACTAATAAATACCATACCTGTAGAACTGAAGCAAATATTACAAAAAACTCGCAAGGGCGAACTTAATTTACGAATGGAACACCACGGTTATGAAGATGGGATGAAAACGGTGGTAAAACTAATGAATAGACTTAGCTTGGCAGTAATAACAAGTGCAGTTGTGATTGCTTCGGCTATAACTACTACTACAAGTTGGCCCGGAATGTCTAGAATTTACGGCATACCTTATATAAGTTTTATAGGTTTTGCAATAGCAGGTGCTTTATTTTTACTGCTTGTATATTATATGCTTAGTGAAAGAGGAAAGTAAGTTATAAGGGTTTTAATAAAGGTAAATTATCGTAAGAGGATAATGATGTACTTGGCGAAAAGGAATCTTGGGTGTTACTATTAAAGTTATTATCAATAGTATTAGAAAATTGGTTTAGATTTTTCTTTATGGTAAAGTAAAATGTACTTCCTTCACCTTTTACCGATTCGTACCTTAATATTCCTTCGTGTATTTCTATAATTTTTTTACAAGTAGCCAATCCCATTCCTGTACCTTCAAATTCTTTTTGTTGGTGATTTCTTTGAAACATTTTAAACATTTTGTCTTTAAAATCATCATCAATACCAATACCATTATCTTTTACAGAAAACTCATAATAATCTCCTTTGCTTTGATAGCTTAGTAATACCAAGGGTTTGTCACTTTTATTAAACTTAAAACCATTGCTGATTAAATTAGTGAAAACTACAATAATTTGAGAAGGAGCAACATTGGCAAAAGGGAACTTTTGTTGGGCTTCAATTCTCCCATTTTTTAAATCAATTAGTGTTTTTGAATTACTAATTGCCATAGCAATAAGTTCATTAATATCTGTATTTACAAAGTCTGGTTTTTCGTTTATACCAGAAAATGTTTGAACATCATTTATTACAGCTTGCATACGTTTAGCACCAGAAAATATATATTGGAGACTTTCGGCTACTGATTTATCATATACTTCTGTTTTGCGTAGCTTTCGTTCTAAAAGTTGAGCAAAACTACCTATTGTCCTTAGTGGTTCTCTTAAATCGTGAGAAGAAATTTGAGCAAATTGTGCTAATTCGGCATTTTTAGCTCTTAATGTTTTTTCTTTTTCTTCTAAAGAGGCTATATGGTTTTGTAGTTCTTTGGTTTTTTTATTTACTTCTGCATTTAGGTAGTCATTTGTTTTGCTTAATTCTTGTGATTGTAGCGATATTTCATCTGCCATTTTGTAAAAAGAACTTGTAAGTTGTCTTAATTCAATACTACTAAGTTCAATGGGTATATCTTTTTCTATTTGTACATTTCCAGAAGATTGTATAGATGAAAAGTTTTTAAATTTATAGTTTAGTGCTTCTAATGGTTCAACAATTGTTTTAACAAAAAAGTACTTTCCTAAATAGAATGCAAGAGCTGTTGCTAACAACGAAACAAAAAATAGAAACAGTAAATAAGTACTTACCATATTCCAAAACCCACTATTATTGGCTTGTACTACTACATAACCAATAATTGGCGTATTGGTGTTATCTTCATCTTTAACACATAAGAAATAAGTTGTTTTACCATAAATACTACCCTCAAAAACTCCATTTTTGTTAGATTCATCTATGGTTTCAACAGGTATTGAAAATTTTGATGGGTTAACACCACTTCTTACGTGAGTATAAATTTCTGTTAAGTCTTTACTTACAATCTGAAAAACGTCAATTACTGTTTGATTTTCAATTGATTTTTCTAAATCGATAAAACTGGTTTTTTCTGCTAATTCGGTATTTTCAAAAATTAGTGAATTATTGTCTGCCATAAAATTGGCAAACCATACTAAATTATCTTTTTGTAACTTATTGAAGTTATTGGCTGAAGTGAAAAGACTGAATACAAAAGCGACAAAAAAGACAATAAGAATACCTACAGATAAAATGCTATTTATCTGTTGTGAGATGTTCATATTTTTTGTCGAAAAAGCCACTAAAGTTTATCTCTACCTTTTTAGTAATACACTTAATTAGTGTTGGGTAATAAAACTAAGCATATTAAATAGTGTTTACGGTATCTAAGAAAGAAAGTTTCGGTAAACTTTTCTACATTTATTTTTATTTTTTTGTTTCTGTTAATGTAGAAATTCTGAGCAGTTGAGGGTCTATCTTATAATTTGCTTGCCTTAATACGTCTTTGTTTATTTTAAACAGTAATTTATTATCTTGAACATAAAACCCAATACTTCCACCACGTTCGGCAAACCCATCGGTTTCTCCCACAATAAGCGTATTAGATTTATCAATAAAATCCATTATTCTTTGTTCAATATTTTTGTTTGTTCTTGAAATGAAAAATATATCACAATATTCTAAATCGTTAGCAGTAGTCATAGTTTCTGACGAATAAATTTTAATGTCCACCATTCTTTTGCCTATTCTTTTAAAAGAAGCCCACTCTTTTAGGTTTTCTCTCAATTCTGTGTCAGTGGTTAAAACGCCTATTTTAAATATTTCTTCATCTTCATAGGGTTCTTGCCACTCTATATATTTGGCAAATTTGTATAACCAAGCAGCTTTTAATTGATCTTCTCTATTAATTTGAGCATACATATCCACCGTAGATGCTACTAATAATAACATCAACCAAAGCAAAATATTTTGTATGAAAACTTTTTTAAGCAGCAAGGGATTTAAAATTTTAAAATTAACTTAGTCGTAAACAACCTTCCTCGTCCCAAAAGTACAGAACTACCAACATTATTTACATTTGGATACAACATTTTCTTATTAAATATATTTTTTAACGAACCTATAATTTCTACATTAGCATTTTTTCCTAACGGAATTGCCTTTGAACTTAAGTTTAAGTTTACAGCTGTTTGCCAAGGTAGTTCTATAATTTCGTTTGTAAATTTATCTATTGTTTTTAAACTTGACGATGAAAGTACGACAATATTAATGCCAACAAACCTGTGTGCATTATAATTGCTGAATAAGACAAAGTTATGTGGGTAATAGTTTAATTCATTTTTTTGCTGTTTTTGATAAGTATAATTAATACTAGTGTTAAAATTATCGGTAAAATTTAACGATAACTTTGTCTCCACTCCCATAGTTATTAACTCTTCATTACTATTTTGCCATTCTTTGCTATTATTTACAGCTAACAAATGATTTTCAAATTTTGTCTGAAAAAAGTTAGCTTTAATATTTATTAACTTTCCAATAGATTGATTTATACCAGCATTCGCTACACTCGATTTAGCTCCTTGTAAGTTGTTATTAAAAATAGCATCTTCACCATCGTACTCAAGCATTTGTGCTACCGCAGGGCGTAAAACACCTTGATTGTATCCTGCTTTTAAGTAGGTTTTTGTTCCTAATTTTAAACTTATCTCACTTCTTATGAGTAATTCTGGATTGTAATTATCCTGTATGGAATATCTAAGCCCAAGTGATAAAAACAAGTTTTCGTTTAAAATTGATTTACGAATAAGACCAAAAGCATCGTGCGTGTTGTATTGATACTGAGGTAACCTCATTGGGTTGTTTTCATCTACTTCTGTGTTTAGAGCCTCAACAATAGAGGTTGTGCTGTAATTTAAACCTAGAATATCATTGAAGTTAAATTCGTAACCAAGTGAAATATTCAAGTCGCCTTTTAAAAATTTACTTATAGCATTAATTGGAATAATGCTGTAATAACGTGCAATTCCCGTATGTTTTAATGATCCCCAAACACCATTTTGTGCAAAATATTGGCTGTAATATTGATTAATTACATCGTCATTAATAGGTGCTTCAGGTGTGTTTTCATTATAAAAATCATAATTTACCCATATATTTTTTTCCGAACCAGAAATATTTTCTTGAGTTAATTGATATTCTACATTTAATTGGTTGTTTTCGTTAAATGATTTATCAATTCCAGCAAAAGCCTTCATCATTGAACGTTCTTGTGGTGTGGCATTTCTGTAATCTAAACTTATTTTATGCAAGCCATTTTGTGAAACTGTATTGTTATAAAATAATCCACCAACATAAATATCTTTTAAACTAATCTTTCCTTCGCAGAATAACGCTTGTTTTTTATTAACATATAATCTATTATTAAAATCTTCTTGAGCTATTCCATTGGCAAATTCAGGAGCATTACCAGCAAATAAAGGATCAAATTTTATGTATTGGTCTATATCTTCACTTTGAGTTTTATCTTGTGTGTAACGAATATTTGCTGTTGCTTGAAATTGATTAATCTTAGTACCTAGAGCTAAACTAGTTGTAATATTGCGTGGCGTGTTATATTCTACTTGGAAATCTACCTTTTCGTTGCTTGTTAAAAAGTCTTTTGTTACAATATTTATTGAACCAGAATAAGCCTCTGAAGGAAGGTCAACTTGGCTTGGTCCGTAATTAATTTCTATTTGTTTAATGTTTTGAACACCATATTGGCTACTCAAATAGGCTTCCTTATCAAAAAGACTATTCATTTGCCTTCCGTTAATTAAAATAACAAATTCATTAAAATTACTTGCAGGTGTACCACGTACTACACCAGTAGAAAAATGGTCGTTATCAAAAATATTGAATGATGATAAACACATTAAAATTTCACCAATTGAGGTGTATCCTGTACGGTTTATCACTTCTTCTGTTATAATTAAAGAGTTAAGAGATGATTGTATAAGGTTTACAAACGACTGTCCTCCAACTGTAACTTCTAAATCTAAAAGATCCTCTAGAGATAAGTCTATTATATCGGTTACTCTTAAAGAGTCGGTTAATTTAGAACCTTGGTAACCCGATGTATAGAAGTAAGCTGGTTTTGCTCTAATTACTTTATTACGGGTTAATTTATCAACTGGGTTTTCTATTTCTTTTCTAATTATAGGCTCAATAGATTTGGGCAAAAATTTAGGGGTTTCTATAATCACTGTATCTACAATACCAACAGCAGCACCATCTTCATTAGTAATTATAGGTATTGGGTTACCATCATTATCTACAAATACATCTATATTTTGTAACTCTTCTAAAGATAGATCTATAAAGTCTTTCATTAGAAATACAGAAGGTTGAAAATTAATAATGGTATCTTTTTCAACAATAATGTATTCTTTTACTGTATTTGTTTTTTCGTTATTTTCAACTGATTTAGGCTCAATTTGGGCATAAGCATTCTTGCAACAGCAAAATACTGAAACAAGAATATTTATTAATATGAGAGGTTTGAGTCTAATTGTTAAACTGTTTTAATTTTTAGAGAAAGTGTTTATTGAAAAGTTTCAAAAATTGCACCAAAAGCAGCAAGAGAGAGCAAATAAGGAACTATATCTCTAAAATACAGGTGTAAGCTAAGTGTGTTTTGTAGAAATTGAATTATAACTACTCTTATATTGTGGTTTCGTGTATTAAAATAGTGTATGTATTTTTATACAAAATTAGTTTAAACTTAGAAATGAATGCATTTATTTTTTGGGGCAAAAGAGGCGAAAAACACAAGCATAGCTATGATGAGTATATTCAACAAACTTAAACGGAAAAATAGAACATTTTCAAACTTAATGCTTATATAGTTTTTGGAATTTTTACTAAATATTTTAGTACAGAATAAAAATGTAACGCATAAATGTAAGGGAATAAATTCGTCTTGAAGTTAACCAAGTTCAAGGTAGTTTACTTCCTTGTTTTACAGTAAAATTTCATATTTTCAATTTTTGTCTTGTACTCAGTTTACTTTTTTAAATTTATAACGGAATTACAATATCTACATAACAAGAAGATTTACTTAC
>JAHDDA010000298.1 GCA_020629595.1 Chitinophagales bacterium | reverse complement strand
TTTCACCAGATATGTTAAGTGTTTTATCAACACATAAAAAAGCACTGCCAAGTATTTTAACTGAGCTTGTTGAACTAATTTACCTTAATTTTTGTGATACTCTCAATTAGTTAACTGTGTCTCCACGCAGTTTTCTAAATCGTTTACGGGCTTCAATTATAAATAAACTACCTTCTTGATTTACAATAATTTCTTCGTAGTAATTCATTGCTTTTTCTGGGTCGTTTAATTGGCGTTCATTTAATTCTGCTAACCAAAAAAGAGCATTATCTACCAATATTTCTTCAGGAAAATCTGCTACAATTGTTTCCAATAATTCAGAACATTTGTTATAATCTTTTTCTCGGTAGGCAACTTGTGCTTTTCTCATTAAAATATCATCTCCCAAAGCGTGTTCAGGAAATTGAGTTTCAATTTGTGCTAAAGTGCTTAGAGCTTCTTGTGTTCTATTCTGAAAAATAAGCAAATCGGCATTTGAAAAATAACTCATAGCTACGGTTGAGGTATCTAAGCCCATATTATCCATAATAAACACCGAAAGTTCTAAGGCATCGTTGGCAATAAGTTCAGAAGTTGAGGCTTTTAATACATTTAATTGTGATTGAGCCCAAGAAAAATCGCCATTATAATAAGAAAGTTTGGCATTTCGGTAACGAGCATCTTCGCCTAAATCATCTTCTTTAAATGCTTTATCTACCTGCGAATAAAGTAATGAGGCTTCCCAAATATCGCCATCCATAATGTAATAATCTCCTAAATCTAATTTACATTCCGAAACCAATTTACGATCGGCAGCAGTCATTTCTATTACTTGATTTAATTCGGTAATGGCTTTGTCTAAATCGTGCATATAAAAGGCATATAATTTTGCCAATTCTCGCATTGCCACAATATTATCTGGCGAACGACCAAAATCGTTCAATATTTTTAAATAATCGCCTTCTAATTCTCCTAAAAGTTCATCATCGTAATCGTTGGTGTATTCAATGTTTTTCATTTGTGCCGAAACCTTTGCTCTGCTTGCTGGCTCGTATAAGTTATTAAATTCGCCTTTTGCAATTATATAATCGTAGGCTTCAATGGCGGTTTCGTATTCGTTTTCAATTAAGGCAGATTTGGCAATTTCAAAAACTCGTTGTCCGTTTTCTTCCAATCGTCTATCAAGTGCTTTTACTTGTATTAATGCCGATTCGTAGTCTTTTTCTTGGATGTATAACCAAGCCAACAATTCTGGATATTTAATTTCATCGGGGTCTTGCTGTGTTTTTCTGTATAATTGTTCTTCTAAATGATCTCTGTATTTCATTTCAGAAACCAATTTAGAAAACTCGGTTCTAATCCAACTTTCACGTTGTGGTTGATAAATGATTACATCTAAATAATAATCAATTGTTTTCTTGGCTTCTCCTTTCTTTTGGTAGGCTCTACCCAATTCATAAGCGTAAGCATCGGGTTTTTTGTCAAATTCTCGTGCCTTTTCGTAGGTACGAATGGCATAATCGGTTGCATCAATATTATTAAATACATTGGCTAAGTTACGGGTTTGGTTTACATTGTTTTTATTCAAGCCATTTATAGCATTTTCATATTGTTGTTTTGCTTTTTCTTCATCGCCTTTTTTGAAATAAATAAACCCTAAATCAACCAAAGTGCTTAGTTGCTCATTGCGTTTATTCTTTTTCTTGTATTTTTTAATTAATTCTTCTGCTTCGTCATATTTTTCTAAATTTACGAAACACTTTATTAAATTTTGGTAATAATAACTGTTGTTGGGTTGGGCATCGTACAAGCGTTCAAAAACGGTTGCAGCTTTTTCATAATCGCCGCCACGCATAAATTCTTGTGCTAATTTAAGGTCTTGGTTTTGTGCGAAAATCCCTAAAGAGATAAATAAAAAACTTATATATAGTAGAAATCTCATTTACTTATTTTTCTTCTGTAATTATAGACGTTGAATAATTGAAATAGTTGTGTCTTTCTTTCAAACATCAAAAATAATGCAAGCAATTGCTAAAAAGTGCTAATATTTTAGTTTGTACCTTTGAAATATGTTAGCTAATTTATTCACTTTGCTGTTTTGTTTCTTAATTCCATTAGGAATACTAGTTTGGAATGAAAAATTAAGTTTAGCTAAATATTTAAGTCCAATTGTTTGGTGTTACATCATTGGTATTTTATTCGGTAACACAAATATTTTTCCAATTAGCGAAAGTGTTTTGAGTACACTTGTGCAAATTACTGTTTTGTTGGCAATACCACTTTTTTTAATTAGCACCAATTTACAACATTTAAAACTTCAGGCAAAAAATGGGCTTTTTAGCTTTATAAGTATGATTTTTTGTGTTTTTATTTCTAGTATTTTGGTAGGAATATTATTTAGAGACACCACAAATATTCATTTAATAACTGGAATGTTGGCTGGTATTTCTTCTGGTGGAACGCCTAATATGGCAAGTGTTTATTTGGCGTTATCTATTCCTCAAGAGTTATATATTGCTGTAAGCACTGTTCAAATAGCTGTTGGAGGTATTTTTTTATTATACATAAGCACTATTGCTCCTAAATTTTATACATATTTTTTACCCAAAAATATGGCTTCAGCTAAAAGCTTTGGTTTTGTAAGTGTTTCGAAAAATACAAATTATAAAATTATAGCTAAGGGTTTATTCAGCAGTTTTTTAGTAGCACTTTTTTTAGCTTCATTAGCTGTTTTAGCTGTGTGGTCAATATTTGAAGCCATAAATGTTATAGCTTTAATTTTGGTATTAACTACTTTTAGTTTCTTTGCTTCATTAAATAAAAAAATTAGAAATACTCCTTTTTCAATAGAGTTAGGGAATTATTTATTGTTAATTTTTTCATTGGCAATAGGTTTGCAAGCGAAGTTATCAAGTATTTGGGCGTATGGAATAGACTTATTTCTAATTACCTTTTTAATTATGTTTTCGGCAGTTTTTTTGCACTTAATTGTTTGTTTGTTTCTAAAAATAGATTCCGATACAGTAATAATTACATCGGTAGCAGCATTATTTGGACCCGCTTTTATTGCTCCTATTGCTACGGCTATTGAAAATAAAGGACTCATTGCCTTTGGAATAAGTTGTGGAATTTTAGGTTATGCTTTTGGTACTTATATTGGTTTAGCTGTGGCAAGTTTACTTCAATACTTTGTTTTATAGAATTAAAATATATTTGCATAATATTTGGCCTCGTAGTTCAACTGGATAGAATATCAGATTTCGGCTCTGAGGGTTGGG
>JAHDDA010000297.1 GCA_020629595.1 Chitinophagales bacterium | reverse complement strand
AGGTTATGGCGATGTTGGAAAAGGTTCGGCTGCTTCATTACGTGGTGCTGGTGCAAGAGTAATTGTTACCGAAATTGATCCAATTTGTGCTTTACAAGCTGCTATGGACGGTTTTGAAGTTAAGAAAATGGAAAATGCTATTCCACGTGCTGATATTGTTGTTACTGCAACTGGTAACAAAGATGTTGTAAGTGGTAAGCACTTTGAATTAATGAACGATAAAACTATTGTTTGTAATATCGGACACTTCGATAACGAAATTGATGTTGCTTGGTTAAACAACAATCATGGCGATTCAAAAGTGGAAATTAAGCCACAAGTTGACAAGTACACAGTTAACGGAAAAGATATTTTATTATTAGCAGAAGGACGATTAGTTAACTTAGGTTGTGCAACTGGACATCCTTCGTTTGTAATGAGTAACTCATTTACTAATCAGGTAATTGCACAATTAGAATTGTGGGAAAATACCGATAAGTACGAAAATAAAGTATATATGTTACCAAAGCATTTAGATGAAAAAGTAGCACGTTTACATTTAGCAAAAATTGGTGTTGAATTAGAAGATTTAACACAAGAACAAGCAGATTACATTAGTGTTCCAGTAGAAGGTCCTTACAAACCAGAATACTACCGTTACTAATTGTTAGCCTAAAATTTTAGCTTATTTATTTGCCCTCAAGATTTTTTCTTGGGGGCTTTTTTTATAGAATTTCCACAGGATGCAAAGCCTTACGTTTTGTACCATCATAAATTTGATGGCGGCAACTTGTGCCAGGAGCTACAATTAATGTTTCCTTATTTGCCTTTCGCACAGCAGGAAATAAAACTAATTCGCCCACTTGCATAGAAACTTCATAGTGTTCCGCTTCGTAACCAAATGAACCAGCCATTCCGCAACAGCCCGAAGGAATTACTTCTACGTGGTAGTTTTTTGGAATACTTAAAAGTTTAGCTGTATCCGAAACTTTAGCCAATGCTTTTTGATGGCAATGTCCATGAAGTTTTATGTGCTTAGTTTCGTTTGTAAAGTCGGCTTCAGTAATATTTCCTTTTTCTATTTCCCGAATCAAGAAAGTTTCTATCATTATAGCGTTTTGCCCTAATTGTTTGGCTTGTTCTCTATCTTTTTCAGCAACTAAACGTGGGTATTCATCTCGGAAAGTAAGAATACACGATGGTTCAATACCAACTAAAGGTGTTTTTTCCGAGATAATATCTTTAAATGTATCGAAATTTTTCAAGGCTAATTGTTTTGCTTCATCCAATAATCCTTTCGAGAAATGAGCCCTGCCGCTTTCGCAATGTTCAGGCATTTTTACCGAATAACCCAAACGGTATAATAATTCTATACCTTTTATTCCAATATTTGAATCGAGTAAATTGGTAAATTCATCAGCGAAAAAATAAACTTCTCCTTTCTTATTTTTTAACTCATTTTCAAGCCTGTTTCTATTTTGTTTAAACCATTTTTTAAGGCTTTTTTTCTGAATTAAAGGCAAAGAACGCTGTGGGGCAACGCCCAGTATTTTTTTCAAAACCGAAGAAGCTAAAGGATTTCCTAAACCAAAATTTGCCAAGGTGCGAACATAGCTTCCTATTTCGTTGAGTTTATTAATATTCGCAAAAACTCTATTTCGCCAAGGAATACCATTTTCCTTAAAATATTGATACTGAAATTCGGCTTTTAAAGTTGCCATATCTACATTACTTGGACATTCGCTAGTACAAGCTTTACACGATAAGCACAAATCCATTACCTCTTTAACCTCTGTGTGTGCAAACGGATTTTCTTTATTGGAACGTGTTAAAAATTCTCGTAAAATGTTGGCTCTTGCTCGTGTGGTATCTTTTTCGTTTCGGGTAGCCATATAACTCGGACACATTGTTCCGCCCGAAAGGTGTGTTTTTCTACATTCGCCTGTTCCGTTGCACTTTTCAGCCATTCGCAAAATACCTTCGGTATCTGAAAAGTCAAAAACCGTATCGAAAGTGCGTGTTTCTTGGTTTTCTTCGTACCTAAAACCTTCGTCCATTGGTGGCGTATCTACAATTTTATTAGGGTTGAAGATATTATTTTTATCCCAAGTGTATTTTATTTCTCTGAAAAGTTGATAGTTATGTTCGCCTACAATTGTTTTCACAAACTCGCCTCGAACAATGCCATCGCCATGTTCACCGCTATTACTTCCTTTATATTTTTTGACTAAATTAGCCGTCTTTTCACCTATGGTTCTGAATAAAATACGGTCTTCTTTTTTCTTTAAATCTAAAATTGGTCGTAAGTGTAATTCTCCTGCTCCTGCGTGTCCGTAGTGAACCGCTGAAAGTTTATGTTCTTTCAAAATATTATTAAAATCGGCAATGTAATTGGGCAAATCTTGGTAAGCCACAGCCGTATCTTCTATAACGGCAACCGCTTTGGGATCGCCAGTAATATTGGCTAAAAGTCCTAAGCCAGCTTTGCGTAAACCCCACACTTTTTTTATGCCTGAACCTTCAACTATTGGGTGAGCATAGCCCTCTTTTTTTTCTTGGAAAGTAGTAATTAATTCTTTGCATTTTGCTTGCAATTCAGCTTTAGTTTCAGCAGAAAATTCAGTAACTAAAATCCCTTTTGGATTGCCTTCTATAAAAAAACGATAGCTCGAATATAGTTCGTTTCCTTTGGTACAATCAATAATAATATCGTCCATCATTTCCAGCTTTTCGGGCTGAAATTGCATAGCTGTAACTACGGCTTTCATACAACTTTCAAGCGTATTAAAATGTGAACAAACCAAAGCAGTATGTGGAGGTGGCAAATCCGATAAATTTAGTTTTATTTCGGTAGTAAATGCCAATGTTCCTTCTGAACCTGTAAGCAGTTTACAAAAGTTAAAAGTACCGTTTTCTTGTTCAAAACTTTCAAAATCTTCTAACAAGCAATCCAACGCATAACCATCATTTCTACGGCTTACTTCAGCTTTAGGAAATTCATTTTTTATTGTTTCTACATTTTTAGCATTGTGGAAAACCTTGTGGATTTGTTTATAAAGCTGTCCTTCAAGGTCGTTTTTTTGTGTTTTTTGCTCAAATTCTTCAAAATTCAAGGTTTTGAAGTGTGTTTCTGAACCATCGGCTAAAATTGTTTTTAGTTCTAAAACGTGGTCTCGAGTTGTGCCAAATTTAATAGAAGTTGTGCCACAAGAGTTATTTCCCACCATTCCACCAATCATACAACGGTTAGAAGTGCTTGTATTCGGAGCAAAAAATAAACCATAAG
>JAHDDA010000010.1:17359-20256 GCA_020629595.1 Chitinophagales bacterium | reverse complement strand
AGAAGAATTACAGCTAAATAACTCTTTCTCTTTAAATGTGTCAAAATTATAAACTTCTAAAACATAATTCAAAAATGCCTCAATACTCATATTCGTTGATACTGCAACATCTTTATATATAAGAAAATCTTCATCTTCTAAACGTACTCTAAATTGAAAAAAATATTGCATAGTATTCTTTTTTAATTCATAACAATACAATTCTTTGTTAAATTAGTTTAATTAATATTGTACTTTCAGTATTTATTGAAATTTGGGTGTTTTTTTCTTCAAATGTTTCAACAAAATATTTAAAACTTGTTATTTCAATAAATGATTTAATAGCAAACAGAATAGTATTAAATTTGCAGTCCGAAAAACGAATATTTATGTTAACAGTTGCTGATTTAGGTTTACAATTTGGTAAACGTGTTCTTTTTGATGAAGTAAATCTAAAATTTACTAGAGGAAATTGCTATGGTGTTATTGGAGCAAATGGAGCAGGTAAATCTACATTTCTTAAAATACTTTCTGGCGAGATTGACCCAACCAGAGGAAATACAAGTTTAGAGCCAGGTAACCGTATGGCAGTTTTAAAACAAAACCACTATGAGTTTGATGAAGAAACTGTTTTGAATACCGTAATGATGGGTCATAAGAAAATGTATGACATAAATTTGGAGAAAAACGCCATTTATATGAATCCAGATGCCACCGAGGAAGAAGGAATGCGTGCTGCTGAGTTAGAAAATCAGTATGGAGAAATGGGCGGTTGGACTGCCGAATCTGATGCCGCTGAATTATTGAGTTTATTGGGTGTAAAAGAAGACTTTCATTACAGTCAAATGCAAGATTTGAATGGACCTTTAAAAGTAAAGGTACTTTTAGCACAGGCATTGTTTGGTGAACCAGATATTTTATTACTAGATGAGCCAACCAACGATCTTGATCCAGAAACAGTAACTTGGTTAGCCGACTTTTTAGCCGATTTTAAGAATACAGTAATTGTTGTTTCGCACGATAGGTATTTCTTAGATATGGTTTGTACCCACATTGTTGATATAGATTTTAATACGGCAAGAATAACAACAGGTAACTATACTTTTTGGTACGAAACCAGCCAATTATTGGCTCGTCAAATGGCTAATAAGAATAAAAAAGTGGAGGCAAAACGTAAAGAATTACAAGAGTTTATTCAACGCTTTAGTGCCAACGCTTCAAAATCTAAACAAGCAACAAGCCGTAAAAAAGCCTTAGAAAAATTAAACTTAGAAGAAATTCGTCCTTCTAGTAGAAAATACCCATACATTGCTTTCCAAATGGAACGAGAACCAGGTGGACAAATTCTAAAAGTTGAAAATTTAAGTAAGACCAATGAAAAAGGCGAATACTTATTCAAAGATGTAAGTTTCACTTTTGAAAAAGACGATAAAATTGCTTTATATAGTAGAGATGCGGCGGCAATGTCGGCATTTTTTGAAGTATTATCAGGTAAAGAACCTGCCGATTCTGGAACAATAGAGTGGGGGCAAACCATTACTATGGCTTATTTACCTACTGAAAACGATGAGTTTTTCTCAAATGCAATGGATACCGATTTAATAAATTGGTTGCGTGAATATTCTACTGATAAAGACGAACAATTTATTCGTGGATTTTTGGGTAGAATGTTGTTTTCTGGCGAAGAAGTTTACAAAAACTCTAGTGTACTCTCTGGAGGGGAAAAAGTACGTTGTATGTTATCGAAAACAATGTTGGCACATCCTAACTTTTTATTATTAGACGAACCAACTAACCACTTAGATTTAGAATCGATTACGGCATTAAATAAAGGCTTAAAAGAATTTAAAGGCAACTTAATTTTTACTTCACACGACCACGAGCTAATGAACTCTGTTGCCAACCGAATTATTGAAATTTCTGATAAAGGAATGATTGATAAACTTAGTTCTTTCGATGAATACCTGCGTTCTGATAATGTAAAAGAACAGCGTGAGGCATTGTATGCTTAGTTAAGAAGTTCGAATCGATTGAAAAATTTGATTTATCTAGTAAGAAGAAATAGTAATTTTAGTAAGTTTGTAACAATATTTTAAATAAATACATTTCGAATTATGTTTATGCGTTTTGAATTTTTAGCCATATCCTTACTTTTATTGCTTTTCTTTTCTTGTAAAACTGAACATTCTCAATCACAAAGTGAAGTAGTAACAAAAACTACTAACAAAAAAATGGCATCTATAGGAGACACAATTTTTTTAGATTACAGATTTGGAATGAGTCAGTATGATTTTTATGAGCATACAAAAGAGCTTATTGATTCAGGAGAATTATTTAAGAATGACGATGGACTTTATGCTCATAAATTAGTTCTTGGAGACTTATATTATTCAAAAGACCTTGAAGCTGTTTTTAGCCCTGAATATTACAATGATATTCTTTATAAATTATCTATTTCTGTTAAATCCAAAACTACAATAAAAGCAAAAGGTATAAATCAATTAATACAGTTAGATCTTTTTAAGATTTTACGAAGTAAGTATGGTTTTAATTATACTACTACAACAGGGATAATTGATGGTGCAGATAATTATGTGTGGTCTGATGGTAAAAAAACAGTTGAGGTTATGTGTGGATTTGATGATGCAAGAATATTTTATGAAGATACTTCTATTTCTGAAATTATAGAGGAAGATGAAAAATCTAAAAACCAAAAAGACATTGAAAAATCACATAATAGTTTTTAGCTATTCAAATTTTTTAAATGTATTATATGACCAAAAAAGAATCGGTACAATTTGTAATAGATACTTTAGAGAATTTGTATCCCGAAACGCCCGTACCTTTAGACCACAAAGATGCCTATACTTTATTGGTGGCGGTATTACTTTCGGCACAATGTACCGATGAACGAGTGA
>JAHDDA010000010.1:0-17259 GCA_020629595.1 Chitinophagales bacterium | reverse complement strand
TATACTTTATTGGTGGCGGTATTACTTTCGGCACAATGTACCGATGAACGAGTGAATAAACACACACCAGAATTATTTGCTTTAGCCGATAATCCGTATGATATGATGCTACAAGATGTGGAGGAAATCAAGCGAATTATTCGTCCTTGTGGACTTTCACCTCGAAAATCTAAAGCAATTTCCGAATTATCGAGAATATTGGTAGAAGAGCATAATGGAGAAGTGCCACAAAGTTTTGAAGCCTTAGAAAAACTCCCAGGCGTAGGACATAAAACCGCAAGTGTTGTTATGTCGCAATGGTTTGGTGAGCCAGCTTTTCCAGTAGATACACACATTCAGCGTTTAATTTACCGTTGGAAACTAAGTACAGGCAAAAATGTAGAAAAAACTGAAAAAGATTGTAAACGCTTATTTCCAAAAGAACTTTGGAATAAACTGCATTTACAAATTATTTTTTATGGTAGAGAACATTGTCCAGCTCGTGGGCATAATCCTAAAGAATGTATTATTTGCTCTAAAATAGGGAGGAAAAGTTTATTTTATGAGCATAAATAACTAAAAAATCACAGAGAAATAAAATATTTACAACTCTGTGATTTTGAGCCTTTAAGTTAAAATACTAAGAAATATGTTTGAATAATTCGGCTTTCACATCTGGATTTTGAAATTTTCCAGAATACTGGGCGGTAACCGTACTGCTTTGTATATCTTTTACACCACGTGAATGAACACACATGTGGTTTGCATCTAAAATCACAGCAACATCTTCAGTTCCTAATACCTTTTTTAATTCTTTGGTAATCTGAACATTTAATCTTTCTTGTACTTGCGGACGTTTAGCAAAATACTGTACTAATCTATTCAGTTTAGATAAGCCAATTACATTCCCATTAGGAATGTAGGCAACGTGTGCTTTGCCCCAAATTGGCACAAAATGATGCTCACAAGTAGAATGAAATGTGATGTTTCTTTCAACCAACATTTCGTTATAAGCATATTTATTTTCAAAAGAACGTGCAACTGGTTTGTTTTTAGGGTCTAAACCAGAAAAAATTTCTTTGACATACATTTTAGCAACTCTATGTGGTGTTCCATTAAGGCTGTCGTCAGTTAAGTCAAGACCTAAGGTTTCCATAATTTTTCTAAAATGTTTGGAAATGGTTTCCATTTTCTCTTCATCGGAAAGATCAAAAGCATCTTTTCTCAAAGGTGTATTAAAAGAACTCATAAAATGATTTTCGCCCATTTCTTCAACGGTCTCTAAATCAAATTTTGCTTTTACAATTTTACCATTTTTATGGTGGCTTCCGTTACAACAATCTGCGTTTTCAGCTATGTTATTATGGATGTCATTTTTTTTGTTTGTATTAAAATTCATATACGAAATATATCGTTAACAGCAGTAAAAGTACTTGCTAAATATTATAACCACAACATTAACGGAATAAGTTCAAATCTTGTTCAGACTTTTTAGTATATTTAGATAAAAAATAATTTATGTCGGTTAAAATACAAGCAGCTTTTGAACCTATTAGCCATAAAATGAATGATTTGTTTAATGAGTTAAATAAAATTTCTTTTGAAGAGTTAAACAAACCTATTGAAGAAGGGAAATGGTCTATATTGCAACATTTGGAACATTTATTTTTATCTGAGGAGGCTTCTTTGGCTTATATAAATAAAAAAAGTCAGTTTCCTGAAACTTTAAAAGTTGTTGGCGAGAAAGGTGATGAAGCTATTCAAGCTATTAGAATGTATATGGATAATCCAAATCCACAAATGACAGTAAAAGCTCCCGACTGGGTTACACCAAAACAAGATGAATATACTTTAGTTGAAATTGAAAAAAAGTGGCGTAAACTGCGTGTTGATATGCAAACTAAAATGGAAAGTTTAGGAGAAGAAATGATGCTAATGGACTTGTATCGTCATCCTTTTGCAGGTAAAATGAATTTATACCAAGCCTTGCAATTTGTTGAAATTCATTTCAATCATCATTTGAAAGCTATTAAGAAGATTGTTGACTTATAAGTTTCAACAATCTTCTTAATTTTATACTATTTTTTCATAAATTTAGTAGAATAAACATTTTCATTGGTATTTATCTGAATTAAATACAAGCCATCATTCAAATTGCTAATGTCAATAGTTTTAGATGTATTATTTGGCAATTTTTTGACTAATTTTCCATCTAAGCTGTAAATAGAAATATTATTAATTTCGTTTATGTTTATATCAATATTTAACGTATTAAAAGCTGGATTTGGATAAACTTTAAAATCATTAAATACTGTATTAATCTCTGTGTTGTCTGTAGGGAAAACAGGTTGACTTCCAGAAAGTATAGGTCTAATCATAGCACAACCTTCGTGTGAAGAATTTTCCCAAACAGCCTGATCATTAAAAAAGGTATTCAATCGAACATTTTTACTGTATTCAACACTTTCATCTCCAATTTTATATGGTTCAAAAACATCGAAACCTACACTTAAATTATCATCTAAAATTTGTTGATAACCTACGTAAAAACTATCAGTAACTGCAACGGGTTCATCAAAAGTATAAACGGTAAATTCAGTTACGCCATCTGTATAAATAGGATTTTTTGTACTTAAACTTCTTGCAATTACACTATCATCTAAAGCCTGATTTTGAGATGTATTAATACTATCCCAAGCCATTAAGTAAAATTCATTAGCAGAAACATCTTCTACAATGTGTGTAAAATAAATCATTAAGCCAACTAAAGAGTCTGGTTTGTTTATGAAGTATTTTTGAGCCACTTGAGCACCGTTTTTTTCGTAACCAATAGCTTTTTCAGGCGAACCATCATCATAAGCTAAATAGTTACTGAAATATTGGCGTTGTTTTATTTTATTGTTGCTTTCTACTTTGTCTCCATCATCTTCAATTCTGTAAGTTATATCTAATACTATATTTTCTTCTACTTCTAAAGGAATAAAATTATTAGGTTTGAAATTTAAAATTGCTTCTTCACCTGGTTCAAAGTTTCTAAAACCAAAGCTCTGTTCTTCATTTACAGTTGTATTGGTACAAACCTCAAAAACTTCTGTTGAAGAATTAATAGCTGTTAAAACCGATTTATTGTTTTTAACCACAATTTCAACTTCTTCAGTCAATTCTTGGGCTTCAAAACCTTCAAATTGATAATAAGGCATTGAACTATAATTTTTCAATATAGATGGAGCAGGGTAGAGAAATGTAATGTCATCGGCAAGAGGTAAGAAACCTTCAGGGTATGAATTTAGCTCTACATAATCTATATGCCAATGGTCATTTTGCCCATTCAAAGTTGCCTTATTTACAAACCTAAACTGAAAACCTTTGAAAAAGTACATACTATCTATTACAGGAATGCTCACTTGCTCAAAACGTGAATCTGAAACTAAGGCTATTTCGTCATATTCATACTTGGTTTCCCATTGACGAACCCACTCTCCATCTTCATTTAAAAATTCAACAAATAAAGAATCATTTGAATTTGGATAATCGCCATTTCCACGACCTTGATAGTAAAAACTAAAATATAAAGAATCTTCAGGAGTAATGCCTTCCATACAAAAACGGTTTGAATGAAATTTATCGGCATAACCATCAATTTGAATATCTGAATCAATGTAAGGATAACCCGTTTTATCTAAACCATCTAAAGTGGCAACACCAATTGAAGGTGGTGCATAACCAAAAGTTTTGTTTATATAAGCGGTGCTATCTTTCCAACGAGCAGAGCTTGCATATACATTTGAGTCTGAAAAATCATCGAAAAAAGGAAATGGTGCGGGTGTTTCTACTGGTACTTCAATAGGCCAATAAAAAGCATCTTGGTCTCCAAATCTGTCGAAGTAAAAAGCATAATATTTTCCAGCAGGAACATCAATGGTGTCTTGTCCGAAACCAAAAGTTCCATAAATTTCGCCTTCTAAATCAACTATATCATACAAAACACCTTCTGCAACAAATGAAAGTGCTTTGATTATTCCTCCTCCTTCACCACAAAATTCAGTATTTGTATTAAAAGTTTCATCTCCTAACCCTTCTAATTCTCCATTGGAAAGTCCTAAGAAAAGTTCATCTTCTAAACCATATTCACCAATAGCTTGAATGATGTAAACGCCAGCTTCTAAATTATCAATTTCTAAAGTAGGTTCTCCATTTAAAGTGGCGTAAAAAGTACCATCAAGGTAAATTTCAACTTGATCTAAATTGGTGTTTATATCTAGAATAAAACTTCCATTACTTTCAGCGGTGCTAGGAGCAATAGTATCATTTAAAGCAATATTTAAAAAAGGCAATCCTTCAATACAAGCATCGAAAGGTGTATTTTTTTGTGTAAAAGTATTTCGTTTTACTAAAGCCGGATTGTAATTTAAGTCTTTTATATAATCTTGTGCATTTGCCGAAGCGAATAAAATCACAAAAGATAAACAACTAATTATTAGATTACGTATCATTTTTTTCTCTTAAATAAATCTCTTGAGTTGGAAGATGTACTCTCCGTATTTTGAGACGAATTTGTGTTGGTATTATTGCCTTGAGGAGTTGTTGAATTTGAATTAGAATTATTGTTCTGATTGTTTGGAAACGAATTGTTATTTGTTTTAGTTCTATATTCGCCAGTATTTGGGTCATAAAAATCATAATCAGATTCGTCTAAATAATCAATTTGATCATCAAATATTTCTTCAGTTTGTAAGTATAAATCTACTGTTCCACCAATATTTATTAGATTTCCACTATTGGCATTTGGAGTTTGTTTATAAACATAAGCATTAGAAATATCGGTAACATCATTATCCTTAACTACAGCTCCAACATCTAATTGTCTTAACCTTAATTGAGCTTTTGCTTCTGTAAAAGTTTGTCCAATTACAAATGGAACATCAATTTTTCTAGTTCCAATTCCGTCAGTAACTACTAAATCAACCATAGTTCCCTTAAAGATTGGCTCACCCGGTAATTTTTCTTCTCCTTTTACCTTTATCTTTTTTACAACTTCTCCTAAACCAGGAATTTGTTCAATATCGCCCATTAATAAGCCACGAGAAGTTAATTGTTCACGTGCATTTTTGAGTGAAGAATCTAAAATATCTGGCAATTTTGTTTCTGGTGGCTTCGAGGCATTTACAGTTAAATAAATTTTTCTTGATTTTTTAACTGAAGAACCAGCCACAGGATCTTGGTTAATTATTTCATTAGCTTTTTTGCCATTTACAAAAGTAGAATCGTGAACGGCTAATCTAAAATTGTGATGCTTTAGTGCGTCATTGGCTTCTTCAAAAGTCATACCCGATAAATCGGGTACATTTTCTGAGATGCCATGTTGCGTATAAATTTTTAAAAAAGTAAGTGTAGCAAATACCAATACTGCCGAAAGCAATAGCATTAGTATAAGGTTAATCCAGAAAGATTTAGATATGAGAAATCTCAGAAAATTCATAGTGCAAAGTTAAGATGAATGGTTAGGAAAAATTATTTTTTTAGGTAAAAGGTATTGGTAAAAAGGCAAAAGGAAATGGATTAAACTGTAACTTTAATAAGGAATAGGTGAGTTTTTTATCCTATTCCCGCTTCCATTTCCCATATTCCTTGTTACATTTAACTAACCTTTCTTGCTTTAAAAACATTCCTTTCCATTCCAAATTCAATTATTTTAACAATAAAATCTAAGGGTTTATAACTATTTATAGCCGCTTGGTGAAAAATACAAGTTGCTGGTGTCATTCCTGGTAATGAGTTTACCTCAATAATACTAGTTTCAATTTCACCATTTTCAAATATTTTTACGAATGCATCAATTCTTGCATAGCCTTGAACATTTAAAATTTTAGCTGTTTTTTCTAAATCTTTTCTTACTTTTTCAGAAATAATCTTTTGGTCGAATGAATTTGAAGAAAAACGAGCAGGTGTAATATTTTGACCTTCGCCAGCTAAGAATTTTTCTTCTAAACTTAAAATTTCTGCTCCAGAAAGGGCTTCAGAAGGTTCAAAAACTTCATACTGCAATTCGCCCAAACTGTTATAATGCGTTAATAATCCACCAGTTATTTCTAAAAAGTGTTTTGCGTTGCCTTTGTTTATAAAATTCTCAATTAAAAACTTATTTTTTAAAGGAATTTCTTCTTTTGGTTGAATATTTAAAATTTCAGCTTCTTCTAAAGGAATGGCTAAATTTTCTCTAAAAATTAAGGTACAAAAAGCTGCTAGTTGCTGAGTGTTTTTAATCAACTTAACAGCAGAACTACAACCATCATCAACAGGTTTACAAATTATTGGGTAATTAAAGGCGTTTTCAATTGTTTGGATAAAATCTTTTTCGTTTTCTATCCAATTTTTTTTGAAAACCAATAGTTGGTCGGCAACTTTTATTCCATTTTTCTTTAATAATTGGTTGCAAACATATTTATCAATGGTGATTGATGAGCTTTCTGTTTGCGAACCATTATAAGGAATGTTGAATTTTTCCAATTCTGTTTGCAATGCTCCATCTTCGCCAGGTCTGCCATGCAAAGCAATGAAGACAAAATCAACTTTTTGGCTTAAATCACTTAAAGAAATTTCAATTGGTTTGTAAACAGCTTTTTCTCCACCCAAAAGTAATTTAGTTGTTTCTGCAACTTCGTTTCTTAAATTCTCAACAAATGGGTGTGTTTTTTCATTCGCATTAATCTTTGCCAAAATATCATCGGCATTGTCTTTCAACAAAATATTAATTGGAATTTGATGTAATTTAAACTTTGTTTTGTTACCAGATAGAAAAACAGGAATAACATTAAACTTTGAAGAAGAGGATAGTTTTTCATAAATATTTCTACCACTTTCTACCGAAATGTGCCTTTCTGATGAATAACCACCTAAAATTACAGCTACGGTTTTTCTATCGCCTTTTTGCTTTGCTTTATTGAATAAATCTAATTCTAATCGCTTCAAAAGTTTTTCATATAAAAATCCTTTTGGCGATTTTTCAATTCTTTCTTTCAGCGAATTTCTAATAATAAAAGTTATAAATTGCGAAGGGTTTAAGCCAATTTCAGCAGCTTGATGAAAGAAAAATGAAGAAGGCATCATTCCCGATGTGGTGTTGGGATCGTTTAAAATAACGGTTTCATTGGTTTTTATAAAGCCATCAATACGGGCATAAACATCAAATTCTAAAAAGGCAAACAACTCTTTGCACGAATTGGCAATTTTTTCAATTAAATGATTGGGTAAATCAATTGGCGTTAATTTCCTTGATTTTCCAGGCAAATATTTAGAACGATAATCGTAAATTTCTTTCCCTTTAATAATTTCGGTTGGTGGTAAAGCAACACTTTCTCCGTTTTCATTTTTGAAAACTATGCAAGAAAATTCTCTACCATCTATAAACTCTTCAATTAAAACCTGATGCTCGCCATCTAAGGCTGTTAATGGAACTTCTTCAAAATCGGTATGCTCAAAATAGTGGTTTATGTAATTCGATAGATTTTCTGGTAAGTAAATTATTTTTTCATTGATTTTTAAAGGCAAACCAATTCCAGAACGAATATCACAAAGTTTTCTTAAAAACTCTTTTCGTTCTACATCAGAATAACTTAACCAATCTTGCTTTTTTACCTTTTGAATGAAAAAAGCATCATTCACTTTTTCAACAAAATTTTCAAAACTTTCTTCTTTTAAAATACCAACGCCAATAGATGAACCTTGATTGGAAGGACGAACGACTAAAGGGAAATTAATATTATTTTTTGCTTCGTTAAAATAATTTTCAAAATTAGAAACGTGCCAATTTTTTTTATCAATAACAAAGTTTTTAGTGGAGGCGTAGGTTTTGTTTTCTAATAATTTTTTCTGAAAACCTTTACTCATTCCAATTGCAGAAGCTGAAACACCTGAGCCAGAAAATGGGATATTGTAATATTGCAATAAACCTTGAATACTTCCATCTTCGCCATAAACGCCATGCAGGGCTAAAAAGGCAAAATCTATATGGTGTTTTAGCTCATTTGGAGGAATAATTTTACCTAAATGTTCAGCTAATTTTTCTGGAGAATAATGTTCTGATAATGACTCTGCATAAATTTGAATATCCTTTGCTTTGTAAGCATCTAATTTATCAACACTAGGATAAAAATCACGAATACTGCCCTTGTAAATGTATTGCCAATCAATTAGAATAAATTGCCCAAAGCTATCAACAAAAATGGGAACAGGTGTAAATAATTCTTTATTTATTGAGTCGTAAATTGTACGACCTCCAGCAAAAGAAATTTCTCTTTCACGAGAACAACCACCAAAAAAAATTCCTACACGCATTAAGTTCTACAATTATTTAAAACAAAGGTAGAAACGTTTTTTGAGTGTTGACCGTTATTTTCTAAATTTTAGAAATTTTTAAAATTACAACGATAGTGTTTACTACCGTTGTAACTTTCTTACTATTAAATTCCTTTCAATTTTTTCTCTACTCCTTTAATTTTCTTTTCTTGAAGTTTTAGTTCTTCAGTTTTTAAGCCTTGTTCTGTTAAGTTTTTCTCTATAGCTTTTTCAGATTCGGCAATTGTTTTTTTAGCTTCTTCAATTGCTTTGTGTAAGCGTTTGTTTTCTTTTTCCAATTTACGTTGTTCGCCTTCAATTTTCTTTAAAAGTTTAACTTCCTCGTTCAATTCATCTTTTACAACTTCTTTGCTTGTATCGTAAGCAAAATTTTGTAAAAACTGAACCATTTTATTATAATTATCTGGCATTGTTTGGCTATTAACAAAACCTAATTCTCCCATATCAAAATAAGCAGTTAATTTAATACCATCATTCTGATAAAAAACTTGTGAGTAAACATCGGTTGGAACGCCATAAATAATCATATTCAAAGCAGCGGTTTCATTTTTAGAGGTGGTAACTTTACTTTTCTTGTCAAATTTATTGTCCTTCATTAATTTTTCCCAGGCTTTGATAACTGTTTTTTCATCTGCTTCTGGAATTTCGATGGTTAATCCATTTTGAACACCAAGTGCCATATCATATTCATTTTCAGTTACAACAAATTGATTTTGAGCAATTGAGTTAAAACTAATGGTGCATAAAAGCAGCATAGTTGAAAGAATAGAAACTAAATTTTTCATAAACTAAATTTTTAAAGTTGCAAAATTATACATTTGTTAATTTAAAGTGCACATTTAAAACGTCTATTGGCAAAAACTCTTTTTATTTTTGCAATTATTAAGCTGTAAAGACGTTTCAAGCAGTGTAAATATGAATTTTAGACAACGTTATCAGTTCGATGTAAAAAAAGACCTTATTGGAAAAGGCGGATTTTCGAAAGTTTTTCGTGCTTGGGATACTGTGCGTAAACGTGAAGTAGCTTTAAAGTTTTTTTATGGCGACTGGTCGGAAAAATATGATGTAATTGGAGAAATTAACCGAATGGAAGATTTGGTTCATCCAAATTTAATAAGATATTACGATGCTACTTACATAAGTTCTAAATCAGCATTGGGTGAAGAAGAGAAAATACAGGTTGGCATTTTAGAATATGCTAATTATGGAGATATTTCTAAGTTATTTAGAACCGATAACTTGATTATCATTAGAAAAGTAATTACACAACTTTTAGAAGGTTTGTCTTTTTTACATAACAATAAAATAGTTCATAGAGATTTAAAACCCAAAAACATTTTACTTTCTAACATAAACAATGAAATTGTTGTTAAAATTGCCGACTTTGGAATTAGTAAAAAAGTTGGTATTGGAGGAGACGAAGGAAATTCAACACAACTTTTAGGTAGCATTGAATATATGGCACCTGAACAATTTAATGCTAAAAAATATGGAATTAATGGGCAATTAGATACTAATGTTGATTTATGGTCTGTTGGAATTATTATTTATGAACTTTTTACAAGAAGTACACCTTTTGGAAACCGTTCTACTGGCTTTACAAATGAAGAAATTTTAAATAATATTCTTTTCAACCCAATTGAAATTAACTATGGAAAATTGCAAGAGCCTTACAGAACAATGGTTAAAGCCTGTTTGGAAAAAAATGCAACAGAAAGAGTGCAAACTGCCGAAGATTTATTGAAAATTTTGCACAAGCGTATTCCTAACAATACTTCTACCTCAGAGAAAAGAAATAATAATACAAAACAAAACTTTGAAACGCAAGTTTTACCAAATCCGAAAGAGTTGGTAGAAAAAGTTGAAAAGCTAAACAGTGAACGAGTTGAATTAGCACCTCTAAAACCTATTGTTGTTTCAAAAACGGATACTTTAACAAAAAGAGAAACTAAATCTCAAGCTCAACCAAAAGTTACTCCTAAAAAAAGTAAGTACAATTATAATTCTTATGGTAATGGAGATTTAGAAATAGGTAAAAACTATTTTAAGAATAAAGACTATATTAATAGTTATGCTAGATTAAAGCAATATATAAATAACAATGGCTTAGATACTGAGGCAAAGTTTTTTGTAGGGTATATGCTTTACAATGGAAAATGTGGTGGAGATCACAATCCCAAACTTGGAAAACAGTTAATGGACGAAGCTAAAGCAGAAGATAGATCATTGGTTATGGATTTAATGGTAAAATACGTTTTGGGTTGATTGTACATTATTTCACATCCTTAAAAAATTATCAACAGCACACATTTTAAATATTATAACTCATTATTTTTGGCTACCTTTGGAAATATAAATATTATTTTAAAGTAATTACTTAAATGGCGAAAATAGAATGTTATAATTGTAAAGAAGTAACCGAAGCTGTTGCACCACGTTACCGTTGTTCTTTTTGCAATTATCCTTTATATAAATATATTCAGTTAAGCAATTTAGAAGAACCTGAAGAAAAAGTTATAAAAAATATTAAAGAAGCAGACCATAACCATTTTGGAGATGGAAATAGCTCAAGTGTTTCAGACGGAGAAGAAGGCAAATCATTATTAGATACCATTAAAAGTTCAAGTGTTGCAAACTCTTTGTTAAGTAGGTTTGGAAAAAAGAAAGAACCCGAACTAAATGAAACTTTTATTGATAAAGAAACAACTAAAACTGTAGAAGAAGTTAACTTACCAGAACCTCCTAAAACTGTATTAGAGCCTAAGCCAGTACCTAAAGAAGAAGATAAAACCCCTTCAGAAGCTATTTTTATTGAGAATCAGAATCCAGAGAAAAGTGGAAAAATTGTAGCTGGTTGGTTGGTTGTTCATACCGAAAATAAACAAGCCTTAACTTATGAACTTTTTGAGGGCGATAATATTATAGGCAGACCCGATGGACCACACCATGTTGATATTGAGGTTGAAAATGACAAATATGTTAGTAGGGTTCATTGTATTGTAAGAATAGAAAAGGATTATTTACACAGGTTTAGCTACAAGTTGATAGATAATGGTAAAAACCGACAAGGTAAACCAAGTACAAATGGAGTTTATGTAAATGGTTTAACAAGAAGAATTCCCAATAATAGCTATGTAAACCTGCAAGACGGGGATGTAGTTCAGGTAGGTGAAACAAAAATGGGTTTTAAAAATGTTACCTCTGCTTGGTCTTTTGAATCGGCAGCAGAAAGTGTTTTACAAACAGATTATACAAAAACAATTGCAATTAAATTTTAATTTCTGCTCTTGATTTAATTACATTTATAGCAAACTTTAAAAATTAAAGAGTGAATTTAAGAATAAAGAATTTAGTTATCGCCTTGTTAATATCTGCGGTATTAATCGTCATTTTTGCATTCGGTTACAAAACTTCATCAAACACCACACTTTCTCGTATTTTTCAGCTTTTAGGAGGGAATTTGCCTGGCGGAGTAATTCAGTTTTTAACATTTACCTTTTTCTTTTGGGGTTTGTTTGAAATTCGTTCTAAGTTTTCGGTTATTAAACGAGAGAGACAAAGTTTTAAATTAAACTTATTACCTGAAAAAGAACAATGGGTACTTTCTCCAGATGATATCAATGATTTGAAAATTAAAATGATTGATTACGAGAAAGAACATAAGTTTTTAATGACAGGAATTATTAGAAAAGCCTGTACAAAATTTAGAGCCAATCGTTCTATTTCAGATGTTTTAGAAGTTGTTTCAAGACAAGTAAGCATAAATGCCAATAGAGCTGAAGGTGCTCAATCAATAATACGTTATTTGGCTTGGGCATTGCCATCTGTTGGGTTTATTGGAACAATTTTAGGTATTGCCGCTGCACTTGGTTTAGCCGATAAAGCAAGCGATCCAGAAGTGTTAGGACAAATTACAGGTGCAATGTATGTAGCCTTTGATACAACATTGGTTGCCTTAGTTTTAAGTGTAATTTTAATGTGGTTTTTTCATCAATTACAAGAAAGCGAAGACAGCTTACATTCCGATATTGAAGAATATGTAATTGAAAACTTGATTAATCGTATTCATATTGAGTAAATAATTGTACCACTAACTTTTTTAAATATTACTTTCCAATACAGAAGTCTCTAAAAATAGAATCTAATAAATCATCGGTGGTAATAACGCCAGCTATTTCACCCAAATATTGCAAAGCGTGGCGAATATCGAGTGCAATAATATCTGAAGGGATTTGATTTTCTAAGCCATAAATAACATTGTTCAGAGAATCGAAGGCATTTTGAAAAGCGGTATGATGCCGAGCATTAGAAACAATGGTTTGATTGCTTGAAATGTTTTCTGTTTGAACTTTATCAATTAAAGCCTTTTTTAGTTTATCAATATTGGTTTTTTCTTTGGCTGAAATGGCAATAGTGGTAGTGCGATTGAGTAGGGTAGAAACAGCTTCTTCAATATCGTAAGTGTGGCAAGTTTTTAATTCATCAGATTTATTTAAGACTATTATTGCTGTTTGCTCTTTGCTAATTAGTTTTTTATATTCAGTAACAATTGCTTCAAAATCTTCAGCAATTTCGGCTAAATAAATAATGATTTGTGCTTTTTCTATTTGTTCTTTTGAACGGTCAATGCCCAAATTTTCTACAAAATCTTCGGTTTCTCTAATGCCTGCCGTATCAATAAATCTAAACTGAATACCATTTATAATAATAGTGTCTTCAATAATATCTCGAGTTGTACCCGCTATTGGTGAAACTATGGCTTTATCTTCATTTAGCAGGGCATTTAACAAAGTTGATTTGCCAACATTTGGGCTTCCGACAATGGCAACTGGAACACCTTTTTTTATAGCATTTCCGTATTTAAAAGAATCTATTAAAGCAGAAATTTTTGCTTGAATATTATTTACCGTTTGAATTAATTCATTTCTATCGGCAAATTCCACATCTTCTTCGCCAAAATCGTTTTCTAATTCAATTAAACTTGCAAATTTTATTAAGTGATTACGCAATTCTTGAATTTCAGCCGAAAAGCCTCCACGAACTTGTTGCATAGCTATTCTGTGTGCCGATTCCGATTCGGTGGCAATTAAATCGGCAACAGCTTCGGCTTGTGCTAAATCTAATTTACCATTTAAAAATGCACGCATTGTAAATTCGCCTGCTTCTGCCAATCTTGCTCCGTTTTTTATAGCTAATTCAATAATTTTTTTAATTATGTAATCTGAACAATGACAAGAAATTTCAACTATATTTTGAGCTGTGTATGTTTTAGGTGCTTTAAAAATTGTTGTTACAACTTCATCAATAACAATATTATTCTCATCTTTAATTAAGCCAAAATGAGCAGTATGCGACTCTTGTTCACTCAATTTTTTAGATTTGAAAAATTTATTGGTAATTTCAAAAGCCATTTCGCCACTTAACCTAATTACGGCAATTGCCCCTGAACCTTGCGGGGTTGAAAGTGCTACAATTGTATCGTTGAGTTTGTCTATTTGCATTGTGGCAAAAATAGGGGGAATTTTGGTTCTAAACAATGTTTATTTTATGGTACGTTTCCTAATTTTATTATAAATAATTATTGAATAAGTTTGTCAAAGAAATAGTATTTTTGCTCTAAATTTAGATTTAATATTTCAAGATTCAATTATGAAAAAGTTAGCAGTTTCATATTATTCTATTAAATGGATTGCGTTTTATTGCATCTATTTTCTTTTCAATTTCAATTATTGTGATCTTGCTAACATTAAAAATTACGATTTTTATAGTGTATTAATTTCTTTATTTACTGTCTTTATATATTTGTCAATATTTCCATTTATAGAAATTATTATAACAGTTATTCCTTTATACTTAATTTTATCAAAGGAAGTAGAGCAAAAATTAGGATATATTTTTCTACTTTTTACTTTAGAATTTTTTACAGGTTATTTTCTCACAGTTCAAGAAATTAGTTTGTGGCTAATCTCTAAATCAATCATAAGTATATTCTGTTTTTTATGGATATTTCAATACGTCATCCCAAGAAAATCTTCTTTTCCTAAAGTAACACCTAAATCAAAGTTCTAGTTGCGTAAAAATGCCATATAGAAGTAATCTAAGGCAGTTGTGCTGTCAACATCCTATTGCTGGTAGTTTTTTCGGTTTATTGGTGATTTGGTTATGGTGATAGAAATGTTTTTAGAGTAAGAATAGGATTATGTTCAATCAAAACTACTAAAAGTCAGTTCTTTTAGCATTAATAAAATTTCTAATGTATATATTTTTCTTTTTTGCATTGTTTCTTGAAAAAGTTTTGAGTTATATAGACGTTGACAAAAAAAATGCTTATGGTTTTTCAGTTATGCTACATACATACTTTATAACTAGATTAATATTCTTTTTAGTTTTTAGATTACTAGGATTTGGAATTTATGACCAAGTAATAGATTTTATGATTCCATTATCAATAATACTATTTTTTATAAATATAAATATCATACTCAAGTATGAATTGTATATGAAGTACAAAGTCAAGAATGTAAATACAGCAGTATGGGTACAGTTAATTATATCAATATCATTCTACTTATTTTCACTCAATTTTTTAGATTTGAAAAAATTATTGGTAATTTCAAAAGCCATTTCGCCACTTAACCTAATTACGGCAATTGCCCCTGAACCTTGCGGGGTTGAAAGTGCTACAATTGTATCGTTGAGTTTGTCTATTTGCATTGTGGCAAAAATAGGGGGAATTTTGGTTCTAAACAATGTTTATTTTATGGTACGTTTCCTAATTTTATTATAAATAATTATTGAATAAGTTTGTCAAAGAAATAGTATTTTTGCTATAAATTTAGATTTAATATTTCAATGTCCAATTATGAGAAGAATAAGTTTATTTACTACCCTATTAGTAATACTTTTTGTATTTGATGCTTGTAAAAAAGATGATGATATTGCTGTAATAGAAGAAGTAGATTCAGATGGTGATGGTTTTTTAGATCATGAAGATAATTGTCCTGACTTTTATTCAATCTATCAATTCGATTCAGATGGTGATGGCATAGGAGATTTATGTGATAATGACTATTCTCCAAGATTTGGAGGCTCCATACCAGAAACAGAAGAAGAGTTAGCCAATGTTGAATTAGCTATTTATCCAGTCATTCAAAATTTACCTTCTGAATTTTTTTATAATTACCCTCCTAATGCACAACAAGGAGTTTCTCCATCGAGTGTTGCATTTGCTACAACTTATTATTTAAAGTTTAACCATGAAACTTTTGATAACAATTTATCTATTTCTTGGTATGCTGATGATAATTTTGAAGATGTAGATTTAGATAATGCATTTAGTCCAGCCTATGTTTTTAATCAGATTAAAATTGGAGAATGTTCAACTGATGATATAATAGCAGGTAATTGTGGGGCTAAATTAGTAGATGCTTTAGAAATACTAAAAACCCAGGGAGTTTGTAAATGGGGTACTATGCCTTATGTAGCTGGAGAGCATACAGAAATGCCAAATGAAGCCCAAATGGAAGAAGCAAGTCAGTTTAAAATTATGGATTATATGAAGGTTGACCACACAAACATAGAACACATAAAGACAATATTCTTTCACAGAATTCCCATAGTTTTTACGATTGCAATAGATGAAAAATTTAAACAATTAAGGGATAGCGAAATTTGGGAAGGACAAGGATACAAATATGACTATCAATCGTTAATTATATCTGGATACGATGATGAGAAACAAGCTTTCAGAGCTAAGAACTCTTGGGGTTCAGATTGGGGCAATAATAGTTACACAGGAGGAGGAGAATCAGGAGATGCTTGGATAAGTTACGAAGCATTTCAGTTATATACACATTCCGCATTTATTACTTTTGATGATTTGTCTCCAGACCATATTGAAGAATTAGGTTTTTATTATGGTGATTGGGATGGAGATGGAAAAAGTAACATAGCAATTGCAAATTCAAGTGGAACATTGCGTTTAGATTCTAACTTTGATAACAAATTAGAAGGTTCAATAGACTTTCCTTGGGGTTATACAGATTACTTAGTAGGCGATTGGGACAAAGATGGTATAGATGAATTTGCCATGAGAAACTATACTACCGTTATAATGGATTTTTACGGTGATGAATCATCATGGTTTACACTTGAGTTTGATGGTGAGTATTACGATGAATATATAGTTGGTGATTGGGATGGTGATAATGATGATGATATAGGTATAAAAAGAGGAAATGAATTTTTATTAAATACAAATGCTACTAGTGATTTTGAAATAAATTTCATTCATGGCGAAGAAGATGATAAAGTTATTGTAGGCGATTTCAATGGTGATGGTGTAGATAATATTGCATTATTAAGAGATAAAACAATAATGATAGATTTTGAATATGATGGAATTATAGATATTGAATATGATTTTGGCTTGGGTAATGAAGCAGATCAATATTTTTCAAAAGATTGGAATGGTGATGGTATAGATGATATTGGCTATAGAAAAAGTTATTATATGAGAGTAGATACAAATTTTGATGGCATAACTGACAATGTTTACTCATGTAAGTTTAACCCATAAGTGAACTTGTTTTTAGTTTTTTAACCTTGAAGGTTTTTAAAACTTTCAAGGTTAAAAAAATGGCTCTTGCCAAATTTTCGTGGAATACTTGAAATTAATCATATTTTGCTCCTGAAAGTTTGTAACTTTCAGCATTTTAAGGCTAACAAATAAGTTACAAACTTATTAAAGCGAGATTTACCACGAAAATTTAAGAAGCACCAAAAAAATCGAATAGTTTACTCTTTGTATAATTAGTTTTATAATCAACTCAACGGCTTCAACTACTTAAAACGGATTAAAATACTCAGAATTTGTTTGTAAACTTTCATCTGTTAGTGTATGTAAAAAATTGACTAAGTCGGTTA
>JAHDDA010000296.1 GCA_020629595.1 Chitinophagales bacterium | reverse complement strand
TAAGTTTATGATTAAAATTTTCAGAGAAATATCTCTATAAAAAAATGGAAAGCAACTTAGCATCACTTTCCATTTTCAATCGTAATTGTTAAAAAAAATTTTAATCTTGTTTACGTGGTGGGCGAGGTAGTAAAACCTTACGAGAAAGTTTCATACGTTTTTGATTATCAATACCAATTAACTTTACTTTTACAACATCGCCTTCGTCCATAACACCAGTCAAGTCTTCAATGCGTTTCCACGAAACTTCCGAAATATGTAATAAACCTTGCTTACCTGGTAAAATTTCAACAAAAGCACCATAAGGCATAATTGATTTTACAACAGCATCGTAAACTTCACCAATCTCTGGCTTAGCAGCTATGCCTTTTACTTTACTTACTGCAGAAACAACACCTGCTTTTTCTGTTCCTATAATAGTAACATAACCGTGCTTACCATCTTCGCTTTCTTCAATCCAAACTTTAGTGCCAGTTTCACGCTGTAATTCTTGAATATGCTTTCCACCAGGACCAATTATAGCACCAATAAACTCAGAATCAATCGTTAACTTTTCAATTCTTGGTGCGTGGTCTTTATAATCTTCACGTGGCTCACTAATAACTTCGTTCATTTGCTCCAAAATATGCAAACGTCCTCGCTTCGATTGTTCTAAGGCTTCAGTTAAAACTTCATAAGATAAACCATCAACTTTAATATCCATTTGGCAAGCACAAATACCATTTACAGTACCTGTAACTTTAAAATCCATATCTCCTAAGTGATCTTCATCTCCTAAAATATCAGATAAAATTGCGTAACGATCACCATCAGAAATTAAGCCCATTGCAATACCAGAAACACCAGTTTTAACTTTTACACCAGCATCCATTAAGGCTAATGAACCAGCACAAACAGTTGCCATTGATGAAGAACCATTTGACTCTAAAATATCTGAAACAACACGAACAGTGTATGGATTTACTTCTAAATCGGTTGGTAAAACCTTACGTAATGAACGTTGAGCTAAATTACCATGACCTACTTCACGACGGCTTGGTCCACGCATTGGTTTAGTTTCTCCAGTTGAAAATGCAGGAAAATTATAATGTAGCAAGAAACGATCGTAATACATTCCATGAACATTATCGTGCATTTTTTCATCATCTTTAGAACCTAATGTAACAGTTGTTAAAGATTGTGTTTCGCCACGAGTAAATAATGCTGAACCATGCGGTGAAGCTAAAACATCTATTTCCATAGCTAAACCACGTACTTCATCTAATTGTCTGCCATCTAGACGAACACGATCATTTAACACCATTTCACGAATAACATGCTTCTCAACTTTAGAATAGCATTGACTTACTAAATCTGCTGTTTCATCGTCAGTTTCTTCAGTGATAAATTCTGCTTTAACAGCTTCTTTAGCTTCTTTTAGTGCAGCTTTACGCTCATGCTTTTCACTTGCGTTTGAAGCAATATCATAAATTTTCTGACCAATAAATTCTTGAATCTTTGCTTTTAACTCATCATCAGAAGGTTTTTCGGCAATTTCTCTTACTAGATCAAATTTACCACAAGCTTTTGCTAATTCATTTTGAATTTCACATTGTTTGCGAATGTGATCGTGTCCAAATTTCATTGCGTTTAACAATACTTCTTCTGATACTTCATCCATTTCCCCTTCTACCATCATAATATTATCATTGGTAGCGGCAACTATAATTTCTAAGTCAGCTCCTTCTAATTCAGAACGTAAAGGATTTACCTTAAACTCACCATCAATTCTAACTACACGAACTTCAGAAATTGGTTCGGCAAAAGGAATATCTGAACATACCAAGGCTGCTGAAGCGGCAAAAGCAGCTAAAGCATCTGGTAATACTTCTTTATCGGCAGAAACCAATGAAATAATTACTTGTGTATCGTGATAATAACCATCTGGGAAAAGTGGGCGAATTGCTCTATCAACTAAACGACAGATTAAGATTTCGTAATCAGATAAACGTGATTCTCTTTTTAAGAATCCACCAGGAATACGTCCTGCTCCTGCAAATTTTTCTTGATAATCTACACTTAATGGAAAAAAGCTAGCGTCTTTTCTTGGTTCTTTACCAGAAACAACAGTAGCTAACATAGCCAAGTTATTACACTTTAATAAAATAGCTCCATCGGCTTGACGAGCCATTTTTCCTGTTTCTAATGTTATAGTTTGTCCATTACCTAAATCTATTGATTTAGAAAATGCTTGTAAATTCAAACTCATTTTATTTTTTTTGAAAATAGAAAGGGATAGACCAAATAGCCTATCCCTTATAAATTGTAATTAGTTAAAATTTGGGCTTGTTGAAACTACCCATATAAATAGAAGAAAGAGTTAGGCTTATTTTCTTATTCCTAACTTTTTGATTAATGCACGGTAAGCCTCAATATCTTTGTTGGCAATGTACTTTAAAAATTTCTTACGACGACCTACCATCTTAATTAAAGATAAACGCGAATGATTATCTTTTCTTTGATCTTTCAAATGCTCTGAAATGTGATTAATACGAGCAGTTAATAAAGCAACTTGTGCCTCTGGAGAACCTGTGTTTGATTCACTTCCTCCATAAGTTTTAAAAATCTCTGCTTTTTGTTCTCTTGTTAATGCCATGATTTCGACAAATTATTTATTCTAATCTTTTAAAATTTGGGTGCAAAGGTAAAGCAAAAATTTTAATTTCTAAAATTTTTTATTCTTATAAAAATTAATTCTACCTATATTTACTTTTTAGTATGAAAAAATGGATTTTAAAAGCTGTTGTTCAAAAAACTATTTCGTTTTTACCATATAGTTCAGCAATCAATTTTTGGTTTCAAAAAAATATTACAAAAGGGGTTTTACTCACCGATGATTTATTCTTCGATAGATTACATCACGGAATTAAATATAAAATTTACCCAAACAAACAAACAAACAAACAAACAAACAAACAAACAAATATAGGAATTTGCCTTGAAATAGGCACAGGTTGGTTTCCAATAAACCCTATTTTAGATTTTTTATTGGGTGCTGAAAAAATCTATACTGTTGATATTTCAAAACTGCTAAATAAGGAAAGAGTTATGCTTACTATTGACAAGTTTTTAGAAAAAAAGAATGAAATTGATTTAGAAATTCCAAATCTAAAAATTGAAAAACTGAAACAGATAAAGAAAGAAGTCAATAATCTAGCACTTGCAGAAATTTTAGAAAAACTAAATATTGAATACTTAATTCAAGTTGCGATGTATACAACTCTATCAAAGGTATATGCAAAGATAAAAA
>JAHDDA010000295.1 GCA_020629595.1 Chitinophagales bacterium | reverse complement strand
TTAGTTTTGCACCTTTTGCTTTTAGTCTATCTACTAATTCTATAATTGCCAAATGGTCAATTCCAGGGTCTAAGCCTATTTCTCCCATAAATATAATTCCTTTATCAACAAAATCATTATGCATTGCTTTTATTGAAGGAGACACGTAAGAAGCAGTAAGTAAATGTTTGCCAAACTCTAGACATTTTACAGCAACTTTATCATGAAAATTTGGTGGTAATAATGAAACCACAATATCATTTGAAGAAATATGTTTATTTTTATCTGCTTCATCAAAAACATCAAACTTTACAGCTTTTCCGTTTGTATGATTGTCTATTTTTTTTTCTGCAGTATTTTTATCTAAATCTCCAACTGTAATTTTCCAGTTGTACTTTTCAGATTTATTTAAGAGATAGTGAATTAAGGTGGTAGCTGATTTTCCAGCCCCTAAAACAAGTATGTTCATTTTTAAGTAATTAGTGATTAGTTGATATTTTGTCTAACAACAAAACAAAATTTTCTACAAAGTTGTCATATTCTTCTGTTGCAGGACCATAAAATCCAGTATGAATTTTGACTAATTTGTGGTTTTTGTCTAAAACTATTGTTGTTGGAAAAGACATTATTTTATTCAACATTGGAAACTTTTCTGAAGCAATTTTTTTACTTGCTGCTCCTCCAAATAAAATTGGATATTTCAAATTAAAATGTTCTTTGTATTTTTCTATAGCGGTATTATTTTTTTCCATTTCTTCTGAAAGCTCAAAGGCTACTGCTACAAATTCTACATTTTTACTTTTATATTCTTCTGAAAGTTTTGCATACAAATCTGTTTCATCCATACAGTTTGGGCACCAAGTACCTAAGATTTGAATTACCACAGCTTTATTGTTGAATTGCTTATCTGATAAACTTACATTTTTGTTTGTACCAAATTCTGGAAATGAAAAATCTACACCTTCAAACCCATCATTTAAGTAAGTAAGTTCATAAGGATTGTCAAGCGTGGCATTTTCATCTTTTTGGGCAGTAAATTGAGCCGACCAAGTTTTACCAGAATGAAACGTACCATATAAGTTTCCATCTAAATATTCACCAGTAAAGAAAAAAGCGTGTGCTCCATCGAAGCAAGATAAATAAAATTTACTATCATAGACTTTTCCATATAAGTAACGGTAATCACCAGTATTTGTGGTAAATGTTCCTTCTAAAATATTTCCTTTTTGCTTAAAATAAGCAATAGCTGGGTAAGTTGATCCATCATCTTCTGTAAACGTGGCAGCCCATTTTCCGTTTAAGTTTACAGGTTTTCTATCAGATTTTGTGTTCCAAGCCTCCCAAGTTGTTTGAAAAGCACTAAATTTCATTTTGTAGTCGGCTTTATTGGGGTATTTATCCCAAATTCCTGTAATATTTGTAACGTCTTTATTTAATCTTCGTTTTGCCAATTCATTTTTACTAATTGATGCACTTACGGTTGAACCAAAAACTGGCATTGTGAATTTTAAAGAATCGGCTCGAAATTCAAAATCTTCGACATAAATTTTTTCTTCACCATTTATTATATATAAACTACTTTGAATGGAGTCTATTTCAAATAAAAAAGGAATAGAAATTTGTGTTTCAGTTTCTAAAACAGCATTCCACAAACTTGTTTGTGCATTGATAGATGAGGAAATGAGTATGATTAGAAAAAATACCTTTTTCATTTTTTTAATATTTATGGTTTTTAATGAGACTTTTGTTTCTAACAAAAAGTAAAATTACAAGATTAAAGATTGTAAAGCAATCTCATAGCTTTTTAATCCGAAACCAGCAATTGAACCAACTACATTTTTAGCAAGGTATGAAGTATGCCTAAATGGTTCACGTGCCGAAGGATTAGATATATGAACTTCGATAGTTGGTGTTTTTATAGACGCAATAGCATCAGCAATGGCAACAGATGTATGTGTGTATCCGCCAGCATTTATAATTATTGCATTGTACTCAAAACCAATTTCGTGTAATTTATTTATAATTTCGCCTTCAACATTTGATTGAAAATAATGTAATTCTATATTCGGAAACTTTTTTTTTAACTCTTGAAAATATGTTTCAAATGTAGTATTGCCATAAATTTCGGGTTGGCGAGTGCCTAATAGGTTTAAATTTGGTCCGTTTATAATTTGAACTTTCATATAATAGACTTTGAGATTTTGAGATATGAGATTTTGAGACTTATTTTAGTTTATATTCTCATAAGTCTATTTTCTCTTGTCTCAATTTCTAAATTTTAAAAATGGAAAGTTACATAAAAGGTTTTAAATCTTATTTACAATTAGAAAAATCTTTGTCTGAAAATTCTGTTAGTGCTTATTTAACAGATGTTCAAAAAATGTCTATTTTTTTAGACGATTTTGATTTGAATATTCAAAATGTAACTTTAGAACATTTACGCAATTTTATAAATAACTTGGCAGAAATTGGCGTTTCTATTAGAACACAAGCAAGAATTGTATCGGGAATTAAAAGTTTTTTTTCGTATTTAGTTTTAGAAAATATTCTTACTGTAAACCCAAGTGAATTGTTAGAAGCGCCTAAATTGCCTAAAAAATTACCTGTTTATTTAAGTATTGAAGAAGTAAATTGTGTATTAGAAAATTGTGATTTAAGCATTTTAGCAGGTCAGCGTGATAGAGCTATTTTAGAAGTTTTATATGGTTGTGGTTTACGAGTTACTGAATTATGTACTTTACGTTTATCCAATTTATTTTTTGATAATGGCCTGATTAAAGTTATTGGAAAAGGAAATAAAGAACGCTTTGTACCAATAAATAATTCGGCAATAAAGCAATGTGGATTTTACATAAAATATTTTAGAAGTAAGCAAAACATAAAACCTGATAGTGAGGATTTTTTGTTTTTAAATATGAGAGGTAGGTTTTTGAGTAGGGTAGCGGTTTTTAATATTGTAAAGCAAGCCTGCCAACGTGCCGAGATTATTAAAAATGTGAGTCCGCATACTTTTAGACATTCTTTTGCAACACATTTATACGAAAATGGTGCTGATTTACGAGCCATTCAAGATATGTTGGGGCATAGTTCTATAATTACCACAGAAATTTATTCGCATATAAGTAAGGCACATTTGAAAAAAATGGTTGAGCAGTTTCATCCTAGGATACAACAAGGTAAAGGGGAATTGGAATAAGGAATAGGAATTTCTTCCTCTAATAATGTCTCTGCTCAGAAAAAATTATTCATAAACCCCAATATTCCATAACAGGACATTGTTAGGTACAACTTCGATAAAAGCGTCTGGAAGTCACCAATGTCAA
>JAHDDA010000009.1:13272-20547 GCA_020629595.1 Chitinophagales bacterium | reverse complement strand
TTAATCGCTAACCAACAAGCCTGCTAACAGTGCCAAATCCGATAAAAGATATGGTAGATATAAGGCAAAAAAAAGACGTAGCAGTGCTACGTCTCTACTTTAAAAATTAGACTTTAAAACGTTTTTTCTTATAAACTGTAAGAGATGCGATAAATCGGCATCCCTACAAGCAGTACAACAAAAAACGTTTTAAACTTTATTATGTGAATAAGAAATCCTACCTCAACTTATACATTTTTCCAATACCAAAATCTTTGTACTTTTCGCCCAATTTAGCTTCGCCAAACATATCGTCTAATTTTTGGGTAGAAGATACATTTCCGTTTGCTTCTGTTTGTGAAAAAAGGCTTAATTCCTTGCCATCTTGGCTGGCAATTACTCTATAAAAATAAACGCCGTTTGCCAATTCGTTGCCATATTTATCTTTGCCATCCCAAGCGTATTCGGTTATGTTTCTTCCTATGCGTAAATTACCTAATTCTGTACGGGTTATTTCTTTTACAATTTTACCTGTAACCGTCATTATTTGAATACGCAAATCGTCTGGCACTTCTGAACCTGTAAGGTTAAATACAAATTGCGTTGAAGTTGAAAACGGATTTGGATAATTTAATACGTGCGAAATACTAGCTTCGGTTACAATTTGGAACGAAATAGAATAATCAATACTTCCTGTTTGGTTGTTCGAAATATCCTTACCATTCAACACCAATTGGTATGTTCCATCGCTAATAAATTCAGGTGTAAGTTTCACCGAAAATACATTATTTTTTTCTTGTGCATCTTGTGCCGTTGCTGGTACAAACTCAACATCTAAATCGTTGTAGTTTATTTCACGTACTGTGCCATTTGGTGCAATAAGGCTCATTTGCATTAGGCTTGTATCGTTTAGTTCAAGAAAAAGATTTTCATCTTTCAACTCAATATCAATTTGCGGATTTGCCGAAACAATATCGCCATCTAAAATATGTTCACCATCGAAAGTTACATCAACAATTGGGTTTAATTCATCGGAAATAACATAAAACGGAATGAATAACTGGTTGTTGAATGAAAACTTCTCGTTTTGAGCCGAATTGGGGTTTATTTGTATAAATAAACTCGAATTTTCCGATAATCCATCGGTAGGCGTATTATAAACCATATCGAAAGTTGTTCCTCCATCAATTGGCGGATACATAACAGTTTCATTGCTAACAATTGTATTTGAACTTAAATCGGTTACGGTAAATTGTACCGCCAAACTATCAGAAGCAAAAGGCATTACGTTGTTTATATCTAAATGTAAAATTCCTGCTTGTCCTTCTTGTAAGGTATCGCTATCGAAGGTTAAATTACTTGAAGGATTTAGTGATAATTCTACATATTTTTTGTGGTAAACACGCCAAAAATCTAACTGTGGTGCCGAGTAATTTAAGGTATCTTTGGTATCGTAAACCAATTCAATGTACGGAAACTGTTCTGCATCAATATTAGATAAGTCTAAAGTAAATTCTTCATCATCGGCTTCTGCTGAATCCCAATACGTTATTTGTCCTTGTGTATCACGCAATAATACATCTACTTTATACTCGTCTCTGTCTTCAATATTATCTAAAGTATAGCCATTCCAAACCAATTTATCCCATTCTGCCGAAGGACCTACCAAACGAGAAGTCATTGTTCCATTGTTTTCTTTTCCATCAACAGCAATATCAAGGTTTATTGTTTCCTGAAAATCGCCATAAACTTCGTGTTTGTTTAAGTAATTGGGTTCTCCTTTTTTACCAAATACAATAAATGGGTGGCTTTCTTCAATAGTTGCCAAACCTTCTGCCCCCAAATCGTTTATAAAGAAATCAACAATTGGCGACATTTCTGTTGCCATATCTGAAGTAGCTTCAAAGCGGTGGTTTCTAATACTGTATGCTAAAATATAATATCCGTTTGGAATAGAATTTAAGAAACTATTGAACTGCGAAACTTTATCGGCATCGCCTGTATAAAAGCCAAAAATATTTTGTTCTAAATTAGATGATGAACAGAAAATATTACCCCATTGTCCTTCTCCTTCACAGCCACTTTCGTTATTCGATTTTTCACTTACTATGGGTTCTAAAAGTAAAGAGGGTTTAAAGGCTGCTACCATAACGCCGTTTCCACAGCCAAATAAACAAGAATTAACTGCTAGAGCATCGTTGTTTAAATATGAGGAATTATTTACTGGCGACCAAGTGTTATTTACAGCAATTAAATTTTCTACGCCTGGGTAATCAAATTGTTGGTTGTATTCTTCTAAACGCAATCCATCAAAACGGTTTTCAACAAATTGGTAATAATCCGATTGATTCCAACCGCCATCTTCGCCTGGCATATAAATAAATGAGCTAGTACGCCACTTAAATTCTTCGCCCGGTTCGGGTTGTTGGGCTACACGCCAAAAATACTCTACGCCATCTTCAAAAATACTAGCAGGTGGTTGCCAACTAATTACACCCCCAATATTGGTTACAGTTGTATCTGCTAAAATATTTTCGTAAGTTCCTACCGAGTCTATTTGAACAATGTAAGTAGAACTTTCTTCCCAAAATGCCAAAGATGTAGAAGCATTTAAGGTAGGAATACCACCAACAATAGCGTAATTACAAGGACTTACCGGTGTTGCAGCATTAGGCACAACAAAAAATTCTTTTTCAATTTCTATATCATCAAAACAAGCTAGTGCATTAAAATTTGCTGGATTGTTAAAATATATTTTCAAGTTGTTTGTTCCCAAACCATCCAATGGTTCTGTTTGTATAAAATACGAAACGGTATCTTGGTAGGTAGGCACTAAAAAGGTATCATCTACAATTACTTGCGTAATGCCACTTGGGTAAATACGTTCAATAATAAGATTGGTTGAATCTGTGGTTGCTGGTCCAAAATTATTAACGGCAATTTTTACTTCAAATGAATCTACTGCTGTATCAATTACTGGTGGCTCTATTACAATGCCCGTTTCTTCAAGGTGCATAATTGGCTTATCGAAGTAGCCAATTTTAATAGCAGGATCAGATAAAAGTGTAAATTCTTGACAAGTGATTTTACGCCCTACCCCTTCTGAACTTACATCGTCTTGCATATAAATATCGTTGATTACTTGCTGAGTACATTTTCCTATTTCAGTAAGGTATTGTTCTTCGCAAAATAATTCGTGTAATCTATTGGAAAAAACGTGTAAGTAAGTTGGAAAACCAAAACGCACTGTGGCTAAAAACCCAATAGCTCCTAATCCTTCTTCGGCAGTCCATTCTATAGACATAATTTCTTCGGCTTGGTCGGGCTGAAAAACATCACCAACGAAACAAGAATTTGAAACGATAAAAGGATATTTTCCGTAATTGGTGTATTCTGAAGGAGCATTGATATCAAATTCCCAAAGCGTTCCTGCCGAGTGTCCTACGAAATCAATAAGCATTAATCCATCGTCAATTAATGGGTGTAATTCTGGAATATCCACAATTCCATCCGATTCTTTTATAAATTCATCAGAAACATAAGCTCCCATTGTTCTGGCTTCCAATTTATCTCCATATTCTCTTAAATTATCGGCAAAATTTAATGCTTCAGTTCCCGATTTTCCACCAGCTAATAAAACGGCATCTCTCAATTTTCTAATTTCTTCTAAATCACAGCCAATAGAATTAGGAATATTTTCGTGTTCTATTACTTTATCAAGATAGTTTTTAACTTCGGTAGCATTTCGTGCCGAAAAACGCCCAACAGCCAATTGTGGAATATATGACCCTGTAATGTTTTCGGTTGCCAACATTATATCGCCTCCCGAACCAAAAGTTGGAATTAAGTTTTGCCTTGCTCCTGTTGTATCTCTTGCTTGGTTGTATCTTATGCCTTTACCTACTAGAAACAAATACTCTGGTTCTATATTCCAAACACCTTCGTTGTGTAATTCCAAAGCATAATTTACAAAGTTATTTATTGCCATTGGGTGTTGGTCAATTCCATAAGCAAACTGGTTGTAAAGGTCATTTATTTCGGCAAGTACTACATTGTATTCTCCACCTGCAACCGATTCTCTATATTCTTTATAGCGTTGAATTTGGTTTAAGCCTCCTACGGCTTCAGTTAATTTACTATGGTAAAGTAAAAGATAGTCGCCTGCTTCTTGTTGTGCAAAGTTGGTAAAAGTAGTGGCGTTTATTTCGTTTACCAGATTTACGCTTAATGTTGATGAACTGTTTACCAAAAACAATTCTCTTTTTTCACCTGCATAATTAGGTTCTGGTAAGTTTACTTTATAAATACCGTTATCAAATACTGGCACTAAACGTAGTCGGTTGGTAATATCGTAAATTACTGGAGCAGAACCACCGTTAAAGTTTTCGATTTCAATGTAAGCTGCCTCATTATCTAATTCAAAACTAAAAGCTCTTTCATTGTTAAAATCAAAACCTCTATTGTACTTAATGATTACATACGCCAGAGCATTTTTATCAACAGCTATTCCATCTTCAATAGGGCTTATATTAGAAAATTCATCACCAATACTGGTAATTACAAAGTTGTTTTCATCTTGTAAAACAGAAAGCGGAATTTGTCTAAATTTTTTAATATGTTCATATCCTTCGTAAGAAGTATCAATTAATCCAAAACCATTAACGCTAAACTGTACGTGGTGATCTGGTATTGAAAAAACATCATCATTTTTACCTAATATTTTAATTTCTAAATTAGCCGTTCCTCCATCATCAAAAACATCAAAAGTATTTATATCGTAATCTCTAAAGTCGCCACCTTTTACATCTAAGCCAGCATAACCTTCGTTGGGATTAAAATCGGCAAAATGGTTGTTTACTCCACCAACTAACCTAGGTGCTAAACCCGGTGTATGCGTATTGGTATATACATTGTTAACAGTATATTCAAAAGAATTAAGTTTTGGTGGTGTATTTGCTATATCATTGTTTGTTTGATTGAAACGCACGTGATTAGCTGCTTCATCTGAAACTAAAAAGTAAGCATTTTTTTCGGAAAACAAACTGTAAAGGTCGCTTACTTGATAATCGTTATTTTTAAATAATTGCGTGTCAAATGTCCCATCGTTTTTCTTTCCTACAAACTCTATGTAGTCATTATTTCCAAAATTACCTGTGGTAGAAATGTAGATAGGTACATCTTCGCCATTATTTATTAGTTTAAAATGACTACCAATTAATGGAATACCAGCTTGCTGTAAAGTGGCAAAATCAATGCGGTGTAAGCCATCTTCTTCTACATAAAATTTGTAGTAAGTTTTATCATAATCAATCCACTGATTAACGGTTATTTGTGCTACTGTATTAAACGAAACGAATACAAGCATAAATAAGAAAAATAACGATTGACAATATTTTTTCATACTCTTTGAGTTGAGTTAAATAAAATGGGGGTTAAAATAGTTTATAAATAACAGTTTGTAATGAACTGTCAATAGTTCACAATAGGAGTTGAATTAAATAAATCTTAATCTCTTTTATTGATATTTAAGTAAAGTGAAACTACATTTGAGTAAAATCCATTACTTAGTGAGTTTAAGCCTGTGAAGGCATAATCAATTTGAATTTGCTTAATCTTCAAGCCAACACCCACATTTGGTTGAATGGTTAATTTGGTTTCTGTTTCGCTTCCTTCTTTTAAACCACGTTGAATATTATTAAATCCAGTACGAAGAAAAATGAACTGGTCGTAATCTAATTCTAGTCCAAAATGTGGATCAATGCTCATTCCTGCACTAACAAAGGTGTTTCTTTTACCATCAAAAGTTAAATCCAAATCAAGTGCTGTTAAAAGACCAAATTTTTTCTTATTGGTTTCTGTATTTTCACTACCAAAACGAATTTTATAAGCTGCTCCAAGTATTAATCTTTGTCCTGTTAATTCAGTAGAGCTTAACGGAATTTCATTACCTGTTTGTGCTAAAACCGCTTGTTCTTGTTGTGTCCAATTAAACGACCACGAGTTAGGCGTTGTGGTAGCATCACGTAGGTTTGCTCCTAAAGACAAGCCAAAATCGAATTTATATTGTGCCGAAAGGTCTATTCCAAAGCCCCAGGCATTGGCAAAAGAACCTACTTTTCTTCTTATAATTTTAACATTTCCACCAACGTAAAGGTTTTCTAACTTACGAAACTTTTGTGCGTAGGTTAGAAAAACGGCATTATCGGCTGCTGAGAAAAATTCAATATTATCGTAATTAATTGTTCCGTCTGATTGAATTAAATTTAAAGTATTTGGAATATCATCTACGGCAAAGCGAATAAATGAAATACCTACTTTTCGCAAGCCTTGGTCTAGGGGAAAAACAGCTCCTGCATAATTGTAGTTTCCAGCCCCTGCAAACCACTGTGCGTGTTGAAAACCAATTTGTGTAGTTTCAACTTGGTTTAAGCCTGCTGGATTCCAATAACCAGCACTAACATCGGCAACGTGTGCTACTTGTGCGTTACCCATAGCTAAAGCTCTACCACCTACACCAATGGCTAAAAACTCGTTGCTGTAAGTACGTATTTGAGCTTCGGCACAAATACTAAAAAGGAACATTGATAATAAAGCAATAGTAATTTGCTTCATAGAGGTTTATATTTTATTACAAAATTAGATTATTTACTGAGGAAAGGTACAAAGATAAATGTTCATCTTTTACTTGACTTTTTTGTTTCAATCTTCGTTAAAAATACTCGCAAATGCTTAGGCATTTGCTGTGTTTTTCGCCTCAATTGATATAAAAACTCTAATTAAAACTTCAAACCTTTATTTTTCAACCTTTCCTGTTTTGCTTTTGGTATTTCAAAAGACAAAGCTGTATCGTTTAGCTTTTTAGACTATTTAATTATTAAACGTTGCTCATTTTAAGCATTGATAATAGTCATAAAGTAAACATTTCAATAGCAAACTGTTAAAAGATGTAAATTATTGTGAAGAAGTTGTATTTAACAAAATTAATTCTTGATAAACTGAACAGGTCCTGCACAACATTCTTCAATAGTAATATCAATATTATCGGTAACTTGGCAAGCATCACTTATTGTAGCGATGTAGCTGTAATTGGTACTTGTTAAAACAGCATCGGTTATTGTAATAGTTTGTGTTGTTGCACCGTTATTTCCGTCATCTGGAGAAACTGTCCATACAAAAGTTGTTCCTGCGGGCAAATCACCACCTACATCTGCATCAAGCGTTATTTGTCCATCACCTTCACAAGCAGTTATGGCTGTTCCTAAATCAGTTGGTATTGGTGCTGTATAAGTGCCTACC
>JAHDDA010000009.1:10693-13172 GCA_020629595.1 Chitinophagales bacterium | reverse complement strand
CAAGAAATATTTACGGTAATACCATCTGTAACATTATCAGGTTCATCTTGTGCATCTTCAGGACAATTTCCACTAAAAGGTGTTATTACTGCCTGGAAAGTATTTAGTCCAGCATCGCAATCGGCTTGAGTAATGGTATAATTTACTGTTGGAACAACACCAGAATACACCGTTGATTGGTCGCAAGTGGCATCTAAGGTTGCAATTCCTGAAATTACCACATTGTCGATTCTAAGTGTATTTGAATTAGACCCTGCTCCCCAAGCGTAAATTCTAAAAATTTCGTTAGTTGATGAATTTACATTTATTGAAGGTGAAAACGTTGTACTAAAAGTATTCCAAGCATTATCTGGAATTGTACCTGCGTATAAATCGGATGTAAAACCGTCGGCTGAAGAACGTACAGAAAAGTTAGAGATATTATTAGACCTTTTAAAGTCGAAAGAAATATCCGTTATTTCAAAATCATAGCACGTTCCAGGATTAACTGTAAATTCCCAATAAGCGTTCAAATCTATTGAAGCTGTAAAAAAGCCGTTAAGTGAATAAGCATCGGTACTTCCATTTCCAGAGGTAAAAGTATTACAACCACTCGCACTCTCGTTAACTCCAGTACCTATTGCTACATCCATTACTGAAGGGTCTGTTCCTGTTACTGTTGCAGGAACAACAGGTCCGTTATAATCACCTGCGTACTCACAAACTTCAAAATCCCAAACAGCAGTAAACGCTTGTGGCGGCGTAGTTGCAACGTTTGAAGGAGGAATACTAACATCTCCAATAAAAATACCCGTTGTTGGGTCGGTTTGTACACCATTATTCAAATACCACTCTACTGTTCCTGTAGCTGGTAAATCATTTCCTGAAAAATCTAAATCAATAACATCGCCTACACAAACATCATTTCCATCTTCGGTAGAGCTTACCACAAAATTTTCGGGACAAGTAGCACTACAAGCAGGATTTACGTTTACCGTAAAGCTTTCAATATAATCTGTACAACCACCACCATCAAAAGTTACGGTATAAGTTGTACTTGTAGAAATACCTGCTACGGAAATATCTTCACTTGTTTCTCCGTTGGGTGCCCACGAAAAATTAGATGAGCCAGCTGTTGTTATTAAATCAATTGTAAATGGCACACCATCACATACTTCACTTGGGTAAATAGCATCTATTATAGGCGAACCAATTATTAATTGCATTGATAAGCCTCCACTATCAGCATTATCTAAATCAATACATTTACCACATTCAATTTCATCTAATTGTAAGGTTTCTATATCGCTAAAACCAGCCACATAAGTTATTGGATTACTTATAGCCCCTACCCCACTATCTTTTGTGGTTAAAATCCAAATTTCATAAATTCCTTCAGGTAAAACACTAGTATCAAAATCACCTGTTGCGTTGTAATCAATTATTGTATTGGTGGCATCTGCTTGGGTTAAAATATAGGTAAATGAATAGCCTGCTCCAGGGTCAAACTCATCACTAGCGGTAAAATTATTGGTAAAGGCGGCTACATCTATTCCTGCACAAATACTTACAGGATTTATATAACTTGGTGGTGCTACCAAATCACCACCATCAGAGGCACAAAATTCTGGTATTTCTGAATCGCAAAGTGTTGCCATTGCTGTTGTACTAGCTGCAACATTAGTAATAAAGTTTGCATTATCGGCATTATTGGGTGCACCAGGTGTTTCGTTTCCTACTATACCTACTTCTGTCCAATTTGCAAAGTCTTGCCAATTATCATCGGTACTATTATTAAAAAAGTAAACTTGTCCTCCACCATTACCATCAAAGTGAAAATCTTCGTTTCCAGCATTTACATCTCCATAAGTAAAATTGTGTACAAAAGTTTCTCCTGGGTCTAATAAATTTACTCTATCTCCATCGTTTCTATAACCAATTTGCCAGCCTGCTGGTGGTGGTCCAATTCCATCTTCACAAGGGCAGTAAGAACTAGAAGTTGTACTGGGGTTAGAATTACATCCAGCCATACAATTTGCATCATTATGAGGTATTATATAAACACCATCGTTGTTAGCATCTAAAGGGTCATCGGCAGGAACTGAAGGGTTAGGATCATTGGCATTATAAATTACTATGATTGAACCTGGTAGAACATTATCATAACAAGCTCCAAAGGCAAGGTATCCTTGAGCTGTTCCTACACCAGAAGCGGCTTGATTGTTATCATCTATTATCCAACCCGTAATATCAACACTTCCTGTTGGGTTATTTGGATTGGCTACTACTACTAATTCAACATATTCTTGACTTCCCGTTGAACCTTGTGAGACTTCATTTATAATTAAACCACCTGTTTCATAGCAGGCTTGTGCGTTACTTGTTGTTTTGGGCAACATAAGTAACACCACTACAATAAGAATGAAACGTATAACATCTTTCATTGTCAAGAGAACGAGTAATTTTGTTAACAAAGTTATTTTTATTTTTTGGCAATAAC
>JAHDDA010000009.1:7606-10593 GCA_020629595.1 Chitinophagales bacterium | reverse complement strand
TCAATTTTAATATAATTTCCTTTTATAAAGTTTATTGGAAAAATTAAATCGTTTCTACCATGAATGTGCAAAATATTGGAATCATATTCTGTTCTATCCCACAAAATTACTTGCCTTATAGCCCACTTATAATAATCATCGTCTGTACCTTCTACCATTGAAAGGTAAACATCAAATTCATCATAACTCATTTTTCCTAAAAATGGACTTGCCAAATAAGCACCCCATTTAAAAAACTTAGCGGGTACAATATTATGTACTGGTATAGCATCTTGAAGTGTTATCCAAAATGGGCGTTCATCTCTGTTTTTGATGCTAGAAAGAATAATAAGTTTTTGCATTGGCAGAATATCATTAATCTCTGCGGCTAAAATACCACCAAATGACAAACCTACCAATATGCTATTTTCTTGTATTTCGTATTTATCAATTAACCTTTGAGCATAATGTTTAAGTGTTTCGTTTGTTTGTGGCTTAAATACTTGACAGAAAATACGGTTTGCTCCTTTTATATCAAGCATATAAAAAACACGTTCATCAACACCTAAACCGGGTAAAAAGTATATATTAGGTTTCATTTTGCTGAAAAGTTATTAATAATTGACTAAAGTTAGTTGACAGCCAACCCCAAATAGGGCATACAAATATAAGTATTTTTATGCGGATATTCAGTACGAAGGATGTTTGCTTCTATGAAACCATATAAACTTTATTCGAACTTAAAATTATGTTTTACCTTACTATTGTTAAAATTTTTGCTCATTTTATTTCCATTGGCAAAAACGTGAATCATATTGGTTTGCTTTGGTAAAATATCTAACAAACAAGTATTTCTAACTTCTATTGATTTTACTTTTTTCACGTTTTCAACTAGCAAAAAACTCCAAACTGCCTCAATAGAGGCATCTTTACCCATATAAGTCCAATCGGCAATTTTACCATTTACTTCTATTTCAAAGTTATTATCTAAATAGGCAACAACGGCTTCATCTGTTTGTGGTTTCTCATTGGTTTCACCTAAAAATAACTTTTCTTGCTCACCACTTTCCATTAGTGCTTGTTCAAAATCATCGGTAAAAAGTTTAATGGCAATTTCAAGTGTTTTGTTATCTTTATTGTGGTTTATTTCGGTAATTCCTACATAATATTTATGCAGACTAAAACCCGACAAACCAATAAATACCGACAGTGTAAGTAATAAAACAAAAGTGTTTTGCTTGATAAAAGTCATTCGTTTAGATTAAATTTAACACTTAACTTTAGGAAGTGAAATTAAAATAGAATGCAAATTTCGACTATTCTTTGTTGTGTTATGTTTAAAATTTGCTTTTAAAAAATAATATTCCATTTTCAAACATAAAGAAATACTTTTATGTAAACTAAAATATTGACCTATTATGAAAATAAGATGCACCAAAATTATATATCTAATTTTTTGTTTTACTATACAAGTAGTGGCTCAAGATTGTGAGCCAGCACAAGCGGAAAACAACAAAATTTTAGGAGGAAACAATGTAAATGCTGAGGTATCAAGTTCTGCCGCTATGTTTTGGGACTTTAACAGTAGGGGATATGAAGTGCCTGCTGGTTCACATAAACATCCAATTTTCAATGCTTCTTTATGGATGGGAGGATATGATAATAATGAATTACTCAAAGTAGCAGCAGAATCTTATAGACATACAGGTTATGACTATTTTCCTGGACCGATAAACAATGAAGGAGAAGCCGTTTGTAATTTCGATAGAGTTTTCTCTGTTTCCAAAGCAGAAATTAAAAAGTTTGTGCAATACAATATTATCTCTCAAAATATTATTGATTGGCCTGGTAGAAATAACCCAATGCTTCCTAAAGATCTTAAAGATTTAAACCTTGCTCCTTTTGTAGATATAGACAATGATGGGAATTACAACCCATACAATGGCGACTATCCGTTGGTAAAAGGTGATAATAATGTGTGGCGTGTATTTAATGATATTGGCGGGCAACATACAGAAAGTGGAGGTGAGCCAATAGGTGTAGAAATAAAATCAATGGGCTATTCATTTAATACCAATGACTTTTTAAACAACACAACTTTTTGGGATTTTGAATTAAATTACAAAGGTGAAAGTAATTTAAACGATTTCTATTTTGGTTTCTGGGTAGATGTTGATTTAGGAAATTGGAGTGATGATTACATTGGAAGTTATCCAGATAAAAACTCAGGCTTTGTTTATAATGGTGACAATAACGACCAAGGACCATCTGGTTATGGGGAAAATCCACCTGTATTAGTAACTACCTTTGTTAATGGTTTAAAAAATGAGGAAGATGAAGATACTGGAATGGCTAGTTTTATGTATTATTATGGAGAATATAGCATTCTTGGAACGCCTTCTAAACCACAGCATTTTTACAATTATATATCAAGTCGTTGGAAAGAAGGGCACCCTTTAACTTATGGAGGTAATGGATTTGGAGGTACTGAACCAACTTGTTGTCGCTACCCTGATACTCCTAGCGATCCTAATGGTTGGTCTGAATGTGCTTTAGGTATTCAGCCTGCCGACCGCCGTTATGTAATGTCAACAGGTCCTGTAATGCTTGAACCAGGCGAAGTACAAACAGTAACTGTGGGTATAGTTTTTGGAGAATCGGGAACAGTGCAATATCCTTGCCCCGATGTGCATGCTTGGATTGATTCGTATTACAATGATATGAAAACACATATTGATACTTTGGAAGGAGAAACATTTGAACCAATTACCTCGAATATGCAAATCGAAAATTCAATATTTGAAATAAATCCCAATCCAGCGAGTGACTTTATTAGTATTGTAACTAATAATTTAATGGAAGTTTATAAGATTGAGATATACTCAATAAATGGTCAAAAACTAGCACAAAAGCAAGCAACAAGTAAGACAACAAACATATTAAATGTAGGTAGTTTACAAAGTGGTATTTATTTCTTAAAAATATTTGATAAACACAATAATTTAATG
>JAHDDA010000009.1:5951-7506 GCA_020629595.1 Chitinophagales bacterium | reverse complement strand
TTCAATCAAAATCTTTTGGCGAGGATTAGGGAAATGGGAAGCAAATCAAATGATTTTCTTCCCTTTCTTTTTATAATTTTACAAACAAAATTCCCTTAAAAAAGTTATAAGTCTTTTCAAAGCAATAGTAAATAGTGCAACTTTGCGTTTGAAAAACATTTGACTGTAAACAATACTTAATTGTTTGTCACTCGTAGTCTGTGCAAGAAAGACTATTAATTAACTGTACAACAATGAAACACTTTTATCAAATTTCGATAACGCTTTTCTTTTTACTATTTATTACCGATTTAGCAATTGCCCAGCCAGGTTCGGGTGGCAGACCTGGTGGTGGAGATATGCCAAAAGCTAAATTTATGGGGCAAGTAGTTGATGCCGAAACACAAGAACCTTTAGAATATGCAACTATTTCGCTTTATTCAAAAAGAGATAGTTCATTGGTTACGGGTGGCATTAGCGATTTAGACGGAAAATTTGTAATTGAAAGTCGCCCAGGGCGTTTTTGGGCAAAAGTAGAATTTATTTCTTACCTGCCACAATTTATTGATGGTATAAGAATGGGGCGTGAAAGCCCTAGTTTTGATGCAGGAATTATTCAACTTACTACCGATTCGGAAATGTTGGGTGAAGTAGAAGTGCGTGCCGAAAAAAGTAATGTCGTTTTTACCTTAGATAAAAAAGTTTTCAATGTAGGAAAAGACTTAGCAAATACAGGTGGCTCGGCAGAAGATATTTTAAATAATGTGCCTTCGGTAACCGTAGATATTGAAGGAAACGTTGCCTTGCGTGGTTCTGAAAATGTACGCATTTTAATTGATGGTCGTCCTTCGGGCTTAACTGGTGGCTTAAATAGTATTCCTGCCAATATGATTGAAAGCGTAGAGGTAGTTACCAACCCATCGGCAAAATACGAAGCCGAAGGAATGGCAGGAATTTTAAACATTGTACTTAAAAAAGACAAGAAGAAGGGAATAAACGGTTCATATACCGTTACGGCAGGTTATCCAACACTTTTTGGTTTGGGAGCAAATATGAATTACCGACAAGATAAGTTTAATTTCTTTTTGAATTACGGCATAAATTACGATACGAATCCAGGGCGAGGATATGAATACAGAGAAACCTATTTAGATGAACAAACCGATATTTTTGAAATGAATAGAGAAATTGAACAAAGTAGCATTTCAAACAGTATTCGATTTGGAGCAGATTATTTTTTAAACGAAACAAATACACTAACCGCCGCTTTTATGTTTCGTAAAGCCGATGAAGAAAAAGTAGGTGTAAATGTTTATGACGATTATTTGAATAATTTTAACACAGAAGGATATTTAGGTAGTGAAGAACGTACCGATAACGAATTTGAAGATGAACGAAATTTAGAATATTCTTTAACTTATGAAAAGAAATTCAAAAAAGAAAAACAAATATTAACGGTTGATGCTCGTTTTCAAAAACGCCGAGAAATTGAAGGCTCAGATTTAGATGAGGTTTACTTTACCGATATTGAACGCCAAAATCAAATTGAAAATTTAGGCTTATTGCAACGTTCAAA
>JAHDDA010000009.1:1220-5851 GCA_020629595.1 Chitinophagales bacterium | reverse complement strand
GCTTATGGAACGTATGGACAAAAATTTGGTGGTTTTTCATATCAATTAGGCTTGCGTACCGAGTTAACCGATATTGCTACTGAACTAAAAAACACCAATGAAACAAGAGATACAACTTATATTGGTTTATTTCCAAGTGCGTTTGTAAACTACGATTTTGGTAAAGAAAATTCTATTCAATTAAGTTATAGCCGTCGTATTCAACGACCACGTTTTTGGCACTTAAACCCATTTTTTACTTTTAATAACGATAGAAGTTTCTTTTCTGGAAATCCAGACTTAAACCCAGAATATACACATTCTATTGAATTAGGACATATAAAACGTTGGGAAAAAGCCTCTTTAAATTCGGCAATTTATTTTCAGCGAAGCACTGATGTAATTACCCGCCTACGCAGCACCGATGAAACAGGTTTATTGGTAACAACAAAATCGTTTAATGTAGATTGGCAAAACCGTTATGGTTTAGAGTTTAATATTAATGCTTCACCATTGAATTGGTGGCGTTTAAATGCTGAGTTCAACTTTTTTAGAAATGAAATTGAAGCAACACAAGCCTACAACCCAACAATTCCGAACAATTATACAGCTGATGCTTATGCTTGGACGGGGCGTTTAACTTCAAGAAAACAAATTTGGTGGGATCTTGATTTTCAAGTTAGAGCCAATTTCCGTTCGGGGCAAGAAAGTTTACAAGGCTCACGCAAGGCGGTTTACTCTATTGATTTAGGTTTAAGTAAAGATTTATTGAAGAAAAAAGCAACGGTAACATTGAGTGTTCGTGATTTACTAAACTCTCGTATTCGCAACTATGAAACGGTATTACCTACTTTTTATAGTCAAGGCGAAATGCAACGCCGTAGCCGAGTAGCTACACTTTCATTTACCTACCGTTTAAATCAGAAAAAACAACGTGGTGGTGGCAGACAAGGCGGCGGTTTTGATAGCGGTGGCGATGGTTTTTAGAATGGGTTACCTTACCACAGAGTACACAAATTATAACAGCATTTGCGTACTCTTATCATAAAAGTTTAAAGCAATTTATGCTTCTTCAATACAGTGTTTATTTTTTCAACACTTAAATTAAAAATAAGGGCAATTCTTTCTACTGAATCTCCTGCTTTGTAAAGAGCAATAATTCCAAATTCAATGCCTTGTTCAATACCTTGTTCTTTTCCAAGCTCAATGCCTTGTTCTTTTCCTTTTTTATAAAGAACATCAGTTTCTATATCTATGGTTAACGGCATATCCACCAATATTTTTTCGGTTAATAAATTTAGTTTTTGTATTCGTGTAAGCAATAAAAGTTGACTTACATATTTTTTCAAATCTCGTTCTGTTTTCGATTGCTCTTTTAATCTTTGGATAATACGTTGTAATATTTGCTTAGTTTTACGTTTGTCGTATTTTCCCATAAAAGCCATAATTACCACTTCTGGAATTTTAGAACTCAATAAAGTTTCACTTTCCAGTTCATTAATGGCTATTAAATTAAAACCTGTGAATATTTCGTTCTGTTCAAGCTCATAACGCATATTTACTTGTTCTTTTCCCAAATATAAAACAATGTGATGAATTGGTAATTTGAATTTTTTGAAAATTAAACCATGATATTCTGCCATACGATAAATCATTTGCCTATCATTGCTTGATTGAAATTCGATATGCAACAATAATTTTTCATTTTTTGTAGTTGTAACTTTATACAAAAAATCTGTTTCTCGTTCAATGGTTTTGGTTAGTTTCTCGGTTATAGGTTCGGCAGTTTTTATTGTAAAACTCAAGTATTGTTTTATAAATGGCAAAAATATTTCTTTGGCATTTTCTCGTAAAATACGATCATAAAAGTTTGTACCTTTTTCAATATTTCCTTTCTTGTCTTTAGAATTTTTCAAATTATTCACTTTTTAAAAAAGTTAAACCAATCGCCTAACAGCCTCCACAATATCACCTTCGTTTAATTCATTCATACATTTAAAATGTTTTTTAGGGCAAGTATCGTAACCCAATTTTGAACAAGGTCGGCAACGAAGTTGGTTGTTTTCTATAATTTCAAACTTTTCTTTAGCCATATAAGGTGTCATTCCCAAGCGAGGGTGCGTGCAACCCCAAACCGAAACCGTTGGTTTTTTCAATGCCGCTGCAATGTGCATTAAGCCCGTATCATGAGCAATTACACAATGAGCCTGTTTTAGTACCGAAACCGATTGATTTAAACTCAGTTTTCCGCAGGCGTGAAATACTTTTCCTTCCAAACCTTCAGCAATTTCGTTGGCATTTTCAGCATCTTCAGGTCCGCCTAATAAAACAACCGAGTAAGGCAGTAATTCACAAACTTTTTTTATTTTTTCGTTGGGCATTCGCTTAGTAGAAAATGTACCACCAAAACCATAAGCAATATATGGATAATTTAACCATGAGAAATAATCATAAACATCTACTTCATCTTTTGCATCAATAAAATATTCTAAGCCCTTGCCATCGTTTTTTACACCCAAATGCTCAACCGTTTTTAAATACCTATCAACACAATGTTCTTGCGGCAAAAAATCGAGCTTTAGGTTGGTAAAAATCCATTTTTGAATATTGGCTTTATAAAATGATTTTGAAGGAACATTACCCAAAGCCTTTTTTATTCGCATAGAACGAATATTGTTGTGTAAGTCAATTATCCAATCAAACTCTTCAGCTTTAAAAATGGAGATTAAATCATTCAAATTATCATCAAAAATATGCAATTTATCAATGTGCGGATTGTGTTTCATTACAGCTACAAATTGCTTTTTTATAACAAAATGAAGCTCAACGTTTTCTAATTGGTTTTTTAAACATCGAAGCACAGGACTTGTTAAAACAATATCGCCTATTGAACTCATACGAATAAGCAAAATCTTGAGAGGTTTACTAGTGTTTTGTAAATTTTCGATAGTTAAAATGTAATTTTATGTGTTAAACTGCTTAATTTGAAACGAAAGCAATTATAAAATCGTAGAAAAAAGCGATTAAAACGTTAAATTAGAATAAGAATTTGTGTTTGGCAAATTGTTTGTAATTAATTTAAAAGAGAAAGTGCTAATTGAAAATTTTTAAAAAATGAAGAAACTTTTACTAACCAACTTATTACTCTTGCTATCTGTATTTATATTGGAAGCACAAGACCAAGCTACTTGTGAAATAAGTGGAGATATTGTAACTGTATCTGGAAACCCAACGGCTTGTGCAGGTTCTTCAACTGGTGAAGCCACTGTTGCTAGTACTGGATGTAGTTGTATGTTTAGCGGTTGCACCTACACTTGGAGTGATGGGCAAACATTTCATACTGCTTTTAATTTAGAGGCTGGAACCTATCAAGTGACAGTTACGCATCCACCCGACTCATTAGGTAATATATGTGAAGTAACCGTAGAAGTGATTATTGAAGAAGGCGAAGAAATGATTGATAACGTTGACCAAATTGATGTGAGTTGCAAAGGTGGTAACGATGGTTCTGTTACAATTGTTCCTTCATTATTTGCAGGTCAATTAAATTATCAATGGTCAACAGGTGATACTACGGCAACTGTAAATGGGCTTTCAGCAGGAACTTACGGTGTTGTTGTAAGTAATTTCGAAAACTGTTTTGAAGAGATAGTTGTGGAAGTGGCAGAACCTGAAACTAGTATCGAAATTGAAAATATTGATATTGCACCAGCTTGTGGTGGTGTAGCCAATGGTGCTATTGCTGTTTCGTTGGTAAATACTAATAATTTTACTGTAACCGCTATTGATGGCGATGATGAAGAATTTACAGATGTTTCGGCTTTAATGGCTGGTTTTTACGAAGTATTTATCATTGACGAAAATGGTTGTTCTACTTCTGAAGAAGTTACCATTGAAGAAGGTGACTTACAATTCGATTTAATTAGCTCCACAACAAGTGCCTGTGCTGGTAGTACAGTTACTTTAGAAGCCCAAACGCCACAAGATGCAACTTTTATGTGGTCTGGCGGCAGTGTTGAGGGAGAAACTTCTTCTAGTGCAATGGTTACATTAAATGAAACAACAACTTATTCAGTTTACGTTGAAACAGCAGAAGGTTGTTCGGCAACGCAAGAAATAACCATTGAAATTGAAGCAGCTCCAGAAATTAGTTTTTTATATAACGGAGAATTAAATATTTGTGAAGGTGATGTTATGAATATGGTAGTAAGCGTACCAGAAGCCATCAATTACGCTTGGGAACCAAGTGCAGGCGTAAGTGGTACAAATGCCGTTTACTTAAACCCATCAGAAACGACAACTTATACTGTTACTGCCACTTTAGCCAATGGCTGTGTTACTAGCAACGATTTTACATTAACCGTAGAAGATTGTGGAACAAGTAATCCTAATACTTCAATTGGCGATATTGATGTTTTGCAAAATATTTTCCCAAATCCAAGTAGCAATGGCATTTTTCAAGTAAATACAACAGAGACAATTAAAAATATTACTGTTTACGATATTAGTGGAAAGTTAGTCAAAACAGAAAAAACCAATGGTTTGTCTTACACTTTAGATTTAAGCAATGCTATTTCTGGCATTTACTTTTTACATATTGCAACTAATAATGGAACAGTAATTGAAAAACTATTGAAACAATAAATTACAAA
>JAHDDA010000009.1:0-1120 GCA_020629595.1 Chitinophagales bacterium | reverse complement strand
GCAAAAAGGAATCATCAAAACTCTCATCCCAATTTTTCCAAACAACTTCGTAACCAGCATTTTCAAGCATTTCTACAATTTCCTCCACAGAACGTTCATCACTGGTTTCAAACTGCTCCAAACTTTCTTGTTCTACCGAATAACCACCAGGATTGGTTTTGCTTCCTGCACTCATACTTGTAATGCCCAGTTTAAAAGCGTGGTTTCTAAAAGTTGGATGTTCACGTGTAGAAAGCGATAATTCAACTTCATCATTCAACAAACGGTAAGCACAAATTAATTGTACCAACTCTCTGTTATTCATTGGCACTTTGGGATCAAGTAAACCTTCGGCGGGGCGTAGGCGTGGAAATGAAATTGAATATTTACTTTGCCAATAGTTTTTTTCTAAATATTGAAGGTGCAATGCCGTAAAAAAAGAGTCGGTTCGCCAATCTTCTAAGCCTATTAAAACACCCAAACCTATTTTTTTTACTCCAGCTTTTCCCAATCTATCAGGTGTATCTAAACGGTAATCGAAATTACTTTTTTTCCCTTTTGGGTGGTGTTTTTTATATTCGGCTCGGTGGTAAGTTTCTTGGTAAACCAAAACCGAACTAACACCTTCTTCAATTAAAGTTTCATAATCGGGTTGGTCAAGTGGTTGTACTTCAATAGCAATATTTGAAAAATGGGGGCGAATGTGTTTCAAGGCTTCTTGAAAATAAGGAACGCCTACGGTTTTATTGGCTTCGCCTGTTACCAACAAAATATGATCAAATGGTTTTTTCTTTATTTGCTGAACTTCTCGTTCAATTTGCTTCATTCGCAAAGTAGTACGAGGTATTTTATTATCTAAACTAAAACCACAATAGGTACAAATATTTTGGCATTCATTACTTAAATACATTGGAACAAACATTTGCATAGTTTTACCAAAGCGTTGTAATGTTCGTTGGTGGCTTATCTGTGCCATTTGCTCTAAATATGACGTTGCCGAAGGAGAAATTAAAGCCTTAAAATCTTCGAGTGTCCTAAATTCTTTAGACAAAGCAATTTCTACATCTGCCGAAGTTTTTTGGTAAATTTCATTGGTAATTTTATCCCAACTGTAAGTATCGAAAAGTTCTTTAAACATCGA
>JAHDDA010000294.1 GCA_020629595.1 Chitinophagales bacterium | reverse complement strand
AAATTTTAAATCCCAAGTTCTGAAAAGAACTTGGGATTTTTTTTGTTTTACAGTTATTATTTTTGGTGAGATTGTTAGCGATACGTTTAAAACTAAAAATACCCTTCTTCTTTTCTACTATTGTGTTTAGTATAGAGTTCTTTAATAATACCAACAGATAAGCCCGCTACTTTAGGGACATACAATCGAGAAAAGCCTGCCCAAAACATTACATTTCTGTAAATTTTAGATGCAGGAGCTATTACATCTGCTCTATCATTTCTAAGCCCCATTTCTAAAAGTCTTTCCTTAAAAGAAAGAGAGTTGAGATGATTGTATATTTCATTTAACTGTTCAAACTGAAAATGATCTTGAGCATCTTGAAAGTATAGTTTTGAAATTTTTCGTATGTTTCCTCCTGTACCAAAACCAATAAAGTTTTCCTTGTCTGATGTAGAAATATTTAAGTCAATCCAAGCTTTTAATTCTTCCCATTTCTTTAGTTCAACAGTTTCATTTAATAACCTAACCGTACCGATATTAAAAGATTTAGAAGCAGCAATTTTTGCATTTCTAAAAATTACTAATTCAGTACTTCCGCCACCTACGTCAACATTAATAAATGTTCTATCTGGGTAGCGTTCAAGGGTAGGGCGTAGGCTTTCAAAAATAATATTAGATTCTAAATCGCCAGAAATAATATCAATATCTATATCGCTTGCAGCTTTTATTGCATCTACTAAAACTTCTCCATTTTTGGCATCTCTCATTGCAGAAGTGGCACAAGCTTTATAATGTTCTACATCACAAACTTTCATTAAATGGCTAAAAGATTTCATTGTTTTTATTAGACGTTTCGCCTTATTTTTATGAATTTTACCATCTAAAAAAACTTGGTCTCCCAACCTTAAAGGCACACGCAACATTAAATCTTTTTGGGTTCTAAATTCACCATTATACATAAAAGCATTTACGATTAATAATCGTATTGCATTAGAACCTATATCAATTGCTGCTAATTTCACTATTTTATATATTAGTTATTTACCTTTTGCCTTTAGTATAAGACATTTTTAATTACCCTTGTAGTGATGACGATTAATCGCATCATCGGACACGCTAAATCGATACTTCTACGGAATACATTGTAACCTAAATTTATTAATAAAGAAAAAAATCTATTGGTAATTCTTTTCTAATTCTTTCTTTGTAAATGTTTTTAAGTAATCATAAGTTGCATCTTGAGAACGTAGTGTTGGTTTGTTATTTTTTCTGTAATGATTTTCTTGATTCATATCTAAAACTCTAGCTTTTTCATTATCTCTCCACTGAATTTCTAAAATTTTAACTAAAACTTTTTTTATTTTTCTATCATAAATTGGTACAACTACTTCAACTCTTGAATCTAGGTTTCTAGAACGTAAATCTGCTGAACCCATATATACCTTTTCTTCTCCTAAAGCACCAAATACAAATATTCTAGCGTGTTCTAGATATTTGTCTAAAATACTAATAGCCTTAATGTTATCGCTGAGTGTTGGTACTTGTGGAGTAATGGCAAAAACACCTCTTACAATTAACCTTACAGAAACGCCTGCTTGACTAGCTTCATATAATTTATCACATACTTTTTTATCTAGTAGACTATTCATTTTTAACAAAATACCACAAGGTTTACCCAAGTGAGCTTTCATTATCTCCTCATCAATTAGTTTTATGATAGAACTACGCAATGAGTAGGGTGCAACTAATAAATGTTTGTATTTAAAGTTTAAATAATTCATTCTATAAAACCCAAACATCTGACAAACTTCTTCATTTATGCCTTTATGGGCTGAAATTAAAATACTATCACCATAAATTTTAGCCGTTTTTTCATTAAAATTGCCTGTACTTATCAATGAAATCCATTCAGATTTATTGTTATTTATTCTTTCAATTTGAATTAACTTTGAATGAACCTTTAAGCCCTTTACGCCAGTAATTACATTAACGCCTTCATCTTGTAATCGTTCAAGCCATTTTATATTCGATGCTTCATCAAAACTTGCTCTTAGTTCTATTACAACTGTAACTGTTTTTCCATTTTTTACGGCATTTATAAGGGCTGCCATTACATTTGAGTCATTAGCAACCCTATATGCTGTTGCTTGAATAGAAACAACTTTAGGATCAATTGAGGCTTCACGAAGTAAATCTAAAACGTGGTCGAAAGATTGATAGGGAAAGTTTAGTAAAATATCTTTTTCTTTAACAACCTCTATAATACTTCTTCTTCCTACTAAATGAGGATGCTCTAAGGGCTTAATTTTTGGATTTAACAGATCTTTTCTACCCATTGAAGGGAAACCCATAAAATCTTTAAAGTTGTGGTATCTAGCACCAGCAATTATTGCATCGTTTTTTTTGAGTTTTAAATGTTTCATTAAAAAACGCTGAAACTTGTAAGGCATTTCAGCATCATAAACAAATCTGCTTGGGTCTCCTTTTTTTCTGTCTTTTATACTTTTTTTAAGTGCAGTAGGTAAACTTTGATATAAATCATCTTCTAGATTTAACTCGGCATCTCTAGTAACTTTTATGGTATAAGCCTCAATTTTATCGAACTGAAAAATTTGAAATACGCTTTTTAAATTGTATCTAATTACATCATCTAATAAAATAACAAACTTTTTTTCTCCTTTATCTGGTAAAATTAAAAATCGTTGTATTTTGTTAGGAACTTCTATTAATGAATAGGTATATTTTTTTCCATTTGATAAGTCTCTTTGTACTAAGCGTACAGCCAAGTAAATACAATCGTCATTTAGGGTAGGGAAGGGCATTTCTTCTTCCAGCATAATTGGAATGATACCCGAACGAACCTTTTCTTTGAAGTATCTTTCTACAAATTTTCCTTGTGTATTTGAAAGTTCAGATTCGTTAATAATAAATATATTTTCTTTTTCTAACTCTTTGGTTATTTGTTTGTATGCATTATTGAAACGGTGGTGTTGCTTTCGGGATGTATCTGTTATTACTTGTAGCACTTCAATGGGGTTGTCTCCTAATACTTCAAGGTCATTTGCTGTAATCAGTGATTTTTTTTCAAGTCTTGCCAATCGTTTTAATGCAGCAACTTTATCTCTAAAAAATTCATCTAAGTTGTTAGAATAAATACCTAAAAATTTTATTCTTTCAAGCAGTGGATTTCTTGGGTCTTCGGCTTCTTGAAGTACTCTTTCATTAAATGAAAGCCAACTAATTTCTCTGTTTATATATTTTAAAGGTTTCATTCCTTAATTTAAGTATTTAAGTACCTGAACAAAATTATTCGACACATTTTATGAATGCCTATTTTTCC
>JAHDDA010000293.1 GCA_020629595.1 Chitinophagales bacterium | reverse complement strand
AAATTTTGCATTTTGGCATAGTTAAAAAAAAGAGGCTGTCTTTTCTATTGAGACAGCCTCTTTTAAGTTAATTTTCTAAAATGAAATATTTAAAGATTTCCCCTCAACTCTTGCTCACGTTCAATAGCCTCAAATAAAGCCTTAAAGTTTCCTTTTCCAAAAGATTTTGCTCCTCTACGTTGTATTATTTCATAAAATACCGTTGGACGGTCTTGAACTGGTTTTGTGAAAATTTGTAATAAATAACCTTCATCATCTCGGTCAACTAAAATATTATTGGCTTTCAATGGTTCAATATCTTCTTCAATTTTGCCAACTCTATCCAATAAATCATCGTAATAATTATCTGGAACATATAAAAATTCAACGCCACGATTTCGCAATTCTGACACTGTTGCTACAATATCATCGGTAGCAATGGCAATGTGTTGCACTCCTCCTCCTTTATAAAATTCAATATATTCTTCTATCTGCGATTTCTTTTTACCTTCAGCTGGTTCATTAATTGGAAATTTTACATAACCGTTTCCATTAGAAACTACTTTCGACATTAAGGCTGTATATTCTGTAGAAATATCTTCATCATCGAAGGTAATTAACAGCTTGAATCCCATTACGTCTTCGTAAAACTTTACCCAATCGTTCATTTTACCTAACTCAACATTTCCAACGCAATGATCTACATATTTTAAACCAATTGGCTTAATATCAAATGAAGATTTTTTTGCTTGATAGCCTGGTAAAAAAGCCCCATTATAATTCTTACGTTCTACAAATTTGTGAATAGTATCGCCATAGGTTTTTATTGCCGAAATAACTACTTCACCGTTTTCATCTTTTAAAGTTGTAGGTTCAATTACAGCTTCTGCTCCACGTTTTGTAGTTTCTTCAAATGATTTTGTGGCATCATCTACCCAAAGAGCCAAAACTTTTACACCATCGCCATGTAAGTTGTGGTGTTTTGCTAAATCCGAATCGGGATACATAGCCGAAGTAAGCACCAAACGAACTTTCCCTTGCTGTAAAACAAACGAAGTTCTATCTCGCACTCCTGTTTCTGGTCCAGCATAAGCAAGCAATTCATAGCCCCAAGCCGATTGATAATAGTATGCCGATTGCTTTGCATTTCCAACAATAAACTCTATGTGATCTGTGCCTAAAAGGGGTAAGAAATCTTCAGTAACAACATCGTTACTTTTTGTTATTGTATCTACACTCATTTGAAATTGATTTTTTTACAAATCTAAAAGCTACAAAATAGAAAGTTTATAGTTTAAATGAATTTATATAAAATAAGCCCTATTGATCTAAGTACCTGAACAAAATTATGCAACAGATTTTTGAAGTTTAGTTTTTGTAAACCACTCGAAAGAACCAAAGAAAACAAAGCTATAAACTACCGTAGCTGCTAAGGTGTATTTGAAAAAAGGAATAGCAGCTGTAAAGCAAGCAGTTAAACCAGCAAAGTTTTGTGGATAAAAGCCACTAAAAAGCCAAACAGAAAAGTTGGTAATTACAAAGAATAATAAACTGGCGATTATTGCAAATCCACCCGTTTTAACAAATGAATTATTTTTTTGTAACTGCCAGCCAAGAATAGCAATTAAAGCAATTGAACCATAAACTGCCAACATTGAACTATGAAAACCAGCATATTCACGCAAGCCTGCCCAAAAACCAATTTGTAACATAAAATCGGCTAAAAACATAGCCAACAAAGGAACTATAATTGATAAGGATTTTTTATTAAAAAACGCACCACCAAATAAACCCATTGCTAAAACAGGTGTAAAATTGGCAATGTGAGGGATTAATCTTGCTATTGTTATAAACAATACAAAAATTATTGCAAAACCTAAAGTCTTATTCAAATTCATAATTGCTATTTTCCACAAATTTCGGCTAAAAGCAGATAAATATGAATGATTTTGACTAAAATTATTCTTCTTCAAAGATTAGCGACACACTATTTATACAATATCTAAGTCCAGTTGGCTTTGGTCCATCATCGAAAACGTGTCCTAAATGACCATCGCAACGGTTACAAACAACCTCTGTTCTCATCATTCCAAAAGATGAATCGGTGATTTCACCAACATTATTTTCTTTAATGGGTTTATAAAAACTGGGCCAACCTGTACCAGATTTGAATTTGGTTTCGGAACTAAATAAAGGCAATTTACAGGCTCTACATTTGTAAGTGCCAGTTTTTTTGTTGTCCCAAAGTTCGCCACTAAAAGCACGTTCTGTTCCTTTTTCTCTTATCACATAATATTCAAAGTCATTAAGTTGGCTTTTCCATTCGGTTTCTGATTTCTCAACTTTTTCTCCTTTAAATTCATTTGTTTTTTGCTGTGTTTGCTTTGAAGTTTCAATGTTATTTGATTTCCCACTAAAACACGAAGCTGTAATAAACAAACAAAGTGTTATTACTAAAAATATCGCTTTCATTTTTCAAATTTGTTTCCTATTAAATGTAAATTGAAAGGATTTAGTTTATAACATTAGCATATAATCAGCAAAAGTCTTTCAGGCGATATTTAAAAGTAGTGTAAATCTCAAATGATTATTCAACTACTATTTTAATCACTTCTTGCATATTATTGTTTTCTAAAAATAGAAAGTAAATTCCTGAATGTAATTGATTGGTATTTACACTGAAATTGTTGTCAATATTTTTGTAATTTTCACTAAAAACAACTTGCCCCGAAACATTGATTAACTGAACGCTTAAATCATTTTGTAAATCATTTAATTGAACATTCAAATCATTTCCATTTGAAACTGGATTAGGAAAAACCTTAACCAACGATTTATGAATAAATTCATTAATATTTGTTGTTGGATCAACCAAAATTGAGAATACATTTTCGGCTGAATAATTTTGTTGTGTATTTAAAAATTCATCTTTAGCATTACTTACCAAAACACCAATGTTTTCTTGTTCGTAAGCAACAAAGGTTAAATCGAAACTGCTTAAATAAGTAAAGTCATTAATCCAATAAGAATTTTCAATGTTTGGTGTTAGTATTTCTTCAACATTAGAAACATTGAAAAACTCAACATTCGGCTGACTTTCTTGGTTCATTGCTTCATCAAAAATACTAAGAATGGTAAATGTGCCATAACCAACATTGCCATTACTTAGTGTTTCAATATTATTTTCTAAAAATAGTAATTCAGGGTTTTGTGTATCTAAACTAAAGGCATTTTCAATATTGTTTTCAATCATTTGATTGCCTAAAGTATCAGTAATTCCTTCAATTAAAATATCAATATTGTTTACCGTTGTATTTTGATCCGAAACTAAATATTCTAAGTT
>JAHDDA010000292.1:1681-3322 GCA_020629595.1 Chitinophagales bacterium | reverse complement strand
TGTAACAATTTACCACATCTACGCTTTGTAAAATAAAGTCTAATTAATTACTTTTTAATTTCGCAGATTTGTTAACCAACTTTACAAATTCAGAACGATAGCCAACATTTGTTTGTGCTTTTTTAAGCATAGCCGAAACATCTTTCATTTCCTTTTTTTCTGCATATTTAGATTGGCGTAAAATCATTCCCCAAAGTGTTACAGCACTAATAAAAATATGATCATTGCTCGCTTGTTCAAAAATAGCTACTGAGTTATTAATTATATGACTCAACTCATTACTTTTCGAGCCTTTAGGTTCTTTATATCTAATTTTTATTGTAGCCATTTCTTCTTTGGTCTCTTTCGATTTTATGTTTTTGTCTTTACTGTATTTTAGCTCAGGAACTTTCTTAATATGATTATTTTCTATGCCTACTGGCACAATTTCATATAGAGCCGTTACTGTATGTCCCGACCCCATTTCACCAGCATCTTTGGTATCGTCTAAAAAGTCTTCGGCATTTAAAAGCCTATTTTCGTAACCTAATAAACGATAAGCCTGTACTTTTCTAGGGTTAAACTCTATTTGGGCTTTTACATCTTTGGCAATGGTGTGCAAAGTGCCACCAAATTCTTTAACCAACATTTTATTGGCTTCTTCTTCGGTATCAATATAGCCATAATTACCATTGCCTTTATTGGCTAAAACCTCAATTTTACTACCTTTATAATTACCCATTCCAAAGCCCAAACAGGTTAGGAAAACGCCTTCTTTTCTCTTTTCTTCTATAAGTCTTTCTAAACCTCCTTCGCTATTTACGCCTACATTAAAATCGCCATCGGTTGCTAATATAACTCTGTTATTTCCATCTGTAATAAAATTTTCTTTAGCAATTTTATAAGCCAAATTTATTCCTGCACCTCCTGCTGTAGAGCCTCCAGCTCGTAAATTATTTATAGCTTTAATTATTTTTTGTTTATTTTTTGCCGAAGTAGAGGGCAAAACTACACCCGCACTACCCGCATAAACCACAATAGCTACTCGGTCTTTTTCACGTAGTTGATTTAATAGCATTAACAATGATTTTTTATCTAAGGGCAATTTAGTAGCATAGTTCATTGAGCCTGAAACATCCAACAAAAAAACTAAATTCGATGCAGGTAAATTATCATCAGCTATTTTTTCGCCAGCTAAAGCTACTCTAAGTAAATAATTATCGTTATTCCAGGGGCATTGTGTTATTTCGTGTGTAACCGCTACAGGATGTTCTTTTGTAGGCTCTGGATATTCATATTCAAAATAATTTATTAATTCTTCAATTCGTACTGCGTCAATTGGCGGCATTTGTCCGTTATTAATATATCGGCGTACATTGCTATACGAAGCTCTATCTACATCTATACTAAAAGTAGAAAGAGGATTATTGCCAACTAACTTATAGGGGTTTTCTTCAATTTTCTCATAAGATTCGTTGCTTACATCTCCATCAAAAACTTGGGGAACACCGCCTGTAACCACACTCATATCATTTACAGCACTTGCTGGAAGCGAACTATTTCCTCTAACTTTTGTCCCATCAATAATAAACTGAGTGCTATTAGAACGTGAGCCTTTTATATTTAAATTACCTCCATTATCTTGCTGGTAAGCACCCGAAC
>JAHDDA010000292.1:0-1581 GCA_020629595.1 Chitinophagales bacterium | reverse complement strand
CGTGAGCCTTTTATATTTAAATTACCTCCATTATCTTGCTGGTAAGCACCCGAACTTGTTGAACCAATGTTTCCAACATTTCGGGTTGGTAAATTGGCAATTTCTTGTCCAGTAACAGTTTTGTTATTCCCTTTTTTACGGTTTTTCTTTGTTCTGTTTGAATTATTATGCCCACCTCCATAATTTCTGCCTTCATTCATCGAAATTGTGGTAGAATTTCCAGCATTCATATTTATTAAAGGCTGTTTATATTCAACAATTATTACTTCTTCAAGCAGTTCTGATTCTTCACGCATTTCTAAATTTAAAACTGTGTTTGAATCTGTATTAACTACCACACCTTCCATTTTTAAGGTTTGATAACCAATATAATTTGCCGTTAACGAATAAATTCCAGGTTTTATGGGTTTAATAGAATAATAACCATCAAAATCGGTTTGTGTTCCCTGCGGAAAACCATCAACTTCGATGTAAACTTGTACACCGTATAAAGGTTCATTGTAATCTAAGTCTATAACTCTACCAGATATTTCACCAGTTTGAGCTTCACATAAGTTGCCTATACCACTGAAAATCAGTAGCGAAAAAATGTATAAGAATTTCATAATTTTGCATTTAGGAGCTTAAAGTTTTGCAAAACAAAACCATAAGCAAGGTTAAATAAATGAATATGGGATTCCCAAGTTTTATGTTATAACTACCTTTAAGATAAACCACTTTAAATTGTAAAAACCGTTTAAATGTTAATTTGTAAACTTGCAAACACTGTTTTTTAACGATTGTAAATTGCTTGCTAAACACATTGTAAGGCAGTTTACTTTTAATTTCAGCATTTGATTTCTAGTTTAAGGAATGAAAAATCAATAAATCACCATTTTTTCTTAATTTCATAGGCTCAAAAATGCCTATATATGAAAAAATCATTATTCTTTATACTATTATTTTTCACCCAAATATTATTCGCTAAAAACACTTTAGAATTTTCAAAGCAAAACAACTACAAACAATATTTTGAAGAAGCGTATCAGCTTTATCCTAACATTCCAAAAGGAATTTTAGAAGCCATAGCACATACAAATACCAGAATAAAACACATAAATCCAAACGAAATACAGCCAAGTTGCTTGGGTTTACCACAATACTTTGGTGTAATGGGTTTGGTAGAAGATGGAAAAGGATATTTTCAAAATTCACTCATAAATATTGCCAATATTTCAGGTTATGCAATTGAAACAATTAAAACCGATGCACGAATAAATATTTTAGCGTTCGCTTCTGCTTATAGTAAATTATTGAATAAAAATGGCTTAGAAAAAAGCAAAATAGAAACGCACACTAATATTTTACAGCAATTATCAGAATTTCCAATTCAAGCAAAAGCAAAAAGTCAATTTGCATTCGATACGCATACTTATTCAGTTCTAAAATTATTGAATAACGAAGAATTTCAAGCCAATTTTCAAACAGATAAATTTGAAATAAATTTAGAAACTGTTTTTGGTGAAAACCTAAAAGTATTATCGGCATCAAATGTAATAATAGATAAAGAAAGTGCAAAAACAGAAAACGGATATTTATACA
>JAHDDA010000291.1 GCA_020629595.1 Chitinophagales bacterium | reverse complement strand
CGAAATTTAGTCTATCTTAGTTGAATAGATATTTACAACTATGGGAAAAAGAATAGCACCCAAGCCACCTGCTCCAAAGCCGAAGCCAGTAGCTAAAAAATCGGTTAGTAAGCCTGTTGCTCCGAAGCCAAAAGCACTAAGCAAAAAACCAGTTGCTCCAAAACCAAAACCAGTAGTAGGTAAGTTTACGCAAAAATTAGCAAATCAGCGTAAATCTGCACCAAAGCCACAACCACCACGCACACAAGGAAAACCAAAACCAGTAGTGGGAAAACAAACAGCCAAGTTAGCCAAAAGTCGTAGTGGCTTTGATGCAAGTTCTAAGATGAAACAAAAATCTATTAGTAGTCTAAAACCTGCATCGAGTAGTAAGCCCAAACCTACTCCTGCAAGTACACAAAAAAAGGTGCAAGCGATTCAACAGCAACGCCAAAAAATGGCTAAAATGCCTGTTAAACCGAAAGCACCTTCAAAGGGTAGAGGTCGTTGATTACAACTAAAAGCTGTTCATTTCTATTTGGCTAATCAACTTCTTCTTCTTCTTCTTCATTTTGATTTCTGTTTCTATTCCTCTTGTTATCTCTATTTCGTTTTTCTTGCTCTTTCCTTCTTTTATTAAAGTATTCAAGTGCAGTAGGAGAGTTACCAAACCCAACAGTACGTACTCCTTTGTCATTTGACTTTACAGATTCAGAATAATCTCCATTTCTTGTTTGAGTTGCTATTCTTACCTCCTCTGCATAAAATTCTGCGATAATTTGAGCATCAATTTGGTCTCTAACTTTATTCCAAAGTTCGTTGTGTAAATAGGCTTCAACAACTGCAACTCCTAAACCACAACCAGCAAGAAACAAACCATAAATTACTCCTCCAAAAGCAGAAACTATACCACCTGCACCAATAAGCATAAGTGGCTCTCCGTAGCGATGTATTTTATCAGCTAAATTAGGAGATGTATTAGGGTTTATAGCTAAATAGCTAATTCCCATACTTCTACTATACCACAGTTTACCTTGCCTTGCTCTTTTTAGAGCATCCAAGTAATGAAAGCCTACTGCTATCAAGTATGCCATTAAATGAAGGTAAGCTCCGTAAGAATCGAAGATATTACCAATGGCAAACATAACAGCTACTGACATTAGGACATTAGTAACCTCTATTGAACGGTCACCAAATCCAATACGAATAATAGGAATAATGGAAAGATAAAAATAATAAGCGAAGGTTGTAAAAATGGCATTAAAGAACCGAACTCCCTTAACAGCTTCGACTTTGAAAATTTCCAAGTCTTTTTTTTCATTGTAAAGCATAGCTTTAATTTTAAATAGTTAATGAATATTTACAGCTAATACTTGAAGCACAAACCAATCTTTTATTACCTTAAAAAGGCAATGAAAAATCAATGTATCAAAATTTTTGACACATCTTAAAAGAGAAGTAAGGAAAGCACTCAAAAAGAGTTTTATAATTTATATTACTTGGGGAATGGCAAAGTGAAGATTAAAGTATTTATCTTTGCACCACTTTGTTTTCCCTTAGTAAATGGATTGCACCCCATATATCGGAAAACTCAATTTGGGCGTTTTTTACGCCCTTTTTTTATGTCATTTATTACCTATAAATTTTGTATGTCAGATTAAAGATAGGAAATAAAAAAATAAAAAATGGTAATATTTCATTAACACAACACAAAAACAAACCAATATTACCAGTCTTACCTATAAAAAAAGCACCAATTTTCACTTAAAGATGAAGAAAAAACCCTTTTTAACACACAAAGACATCTCCTTTTTTCACTATTTATAAAATATTTATTCGTAAATTCATAAAAAACAGTAATAAATGAGTGAATACAGTATTAAAAAGCAAGATTTAGATATTTTTTTGAAAAAAAATAAAATTAAAATTTCCACCTTAGCAGAAGTATTAGGAATATCGAGCAACACTCTTGTTAAAAGAAAAGGTTTAAGGAAAACCGAAGCGATCATATTTCTAAAATGGACTGGAGCAAACCCAAAAACTTTTAATCTACCCATTGATTTTTGTGAAATAGAACCCCTTAATTTAGAACAAGAGGAAAAAGTAAATCTCTTACTCTCTTACAATACACAAAACATTAAAGGTCGTACTGATGAATCATTTATAGATGAATACTTTAAAGTTTTTGGTAATATTGTTAGTAATATAAAAACCAATTTTACCATTTTAGAATATTACATAACGCCAGATATGGTTCGGTTAAAAGTGGATGAAAAACAATATGATAAATCAAGTAAAACCTATTTTAAAAAACTCACTAATCGTTTAATATTACAAAACGACCAGCAAAAAAAATTTCGATACACTCGTGCTATAGGACTTCCTATAAGAACACAGAATCCTCATTTTTTTAAACAACTATTTTATGATGATGGAAAAGGAGTTATCAGTAAAGCAGGTACTAAATACTTTATAGAGTTTTCTCTTGAACAGAAATTTAAGCATATCGTTAGTTGCTTTACTAAGCTAAAAGATTCTTTTGAGTTCTACGTTTCGCATTATCCTTTTAAATATTATTCTGTTTATATGACAAATATTTCTTCAGATAATGATATTTCTAAAATAGATAATATCTCAACATTAATTTCAGAATATTACAGATATGACGCAAAGGGAAATGAACGCATAGACTTAGTATTTACGGAAACTGCCCAAAACGATAAAACAAAAAAGTTAATTTCAAACCACTTATTCGATTATCGAAAAATAAAAGCCTATTTTGAAAAAAACGAAAGTAAAGTTGAGCAAAACCCAACAATTGAAAAACCTACTTTAAATGACTTTCTTTGGATTTTTGAAGAATTATTTAATCGTCTAATGAACGAAAAAAAAAATTTATTAGATCAAAAATATAAGATTAAAAACAACAACTTCAAGGAGCTATCTAACTATGATAACCAAATAGCCAAACTTAATCAAAGAATTGAATTATTAAGCAAAAAACGTAAATACTTAGTTAGTGAAGAGCTACTAAATTAACTTATTTTTTGGTCAAATAATACGCTTACAAAAGGGTCGTTTTTATGTCCATTAAAAGACTGTCCAGTTACTAAAGTTATCCCTTCAACTAAGAAGTCATTATCATAGCCACCAGTCTTTAAAAATCTAAATTTATGAGGTTCTAAAATTGGCAATAAAGATTCCGAAGTACCCATATTAAAACGTTCTGATTTATCGCCAATGGATGCCCCTCTTGACTTTAGCGTTTTTATTTCTTTACCTATGGCTTTTGATACCCATTCGTTGGTTGCATAATCATCGTTTGCGTGAAAAATTTTAGTATTCAAATTACC
>JAHDDA010000290.1 GCA_020629595.1 Chitinophagales bacterium | reverse complement strand
CATATTCTTGAAAAAATTGGAGGTACTTGGCAAAAAGCCCTTGTATATGGAAAATTATTTAACGAAGGATGGGGGAGCAAACAAGGCTCGCCCGGAATTAGGTTAAATGAGAAAATAGATAAAGTTGAAGGTTTTGTTTTTAGTTCAAACAATTTAGATGAAAGTTGGCAATATTTAGATGAGTTTGAAGGGAATGAGTATCATAGAGTTTTGACTGAAGTTTACCTAAGTACTGATAATACACCCATTGAAGCCTTTATATACATTTTAAAATAAGTAAACTATTCTGATAAATATGAGTATTAAAAAAGTATATTTTCAAGCTGTTATCTTTCAAAAAGTTAACAGCTTTTTTTCTGCTTATTTTTTATTTTTCTGTCTATTTTTTATTCAAAAGAACATATATGCACAAACTGCACTCGATGCTCAAATTGAAAAAGTAAAAAACACAAAAGGATTGGAAGGAGCAATTTTGGGTGTATCGGTTGTAGATGTTGAAACAAATCAAGAATTGTTTTCCTATCAATCAAACTTTGCACTTAAGCCTGCTTCTAGCCAAAAATTAATAACTACAGGAACTGCACTAGGAATTTTAGGTGAAAACTTTAAGTTTGAAACAAATTTGTATTACAAAGGTAAAATTGAAAACGGAATTCTTTATGGAGATATAATAATACAAGGTGGAGGCGACCCAACATTAGGATTTATGAGGTATTCAATGGGGAAAAAAAGTAAAGAGCTTTCAAAAGAATGGATTTCAAAAATTAAAGCAATTGGTATAAATAAAATAGAAGGGAAAATAATAGCTGATCCTACAATTTTCGATTCACAATTAATTCCAAGAAACTGGCAATGGGAAGATATTGGAAATTATTTTGGTGCTGGTGTTGCAGGACTTAATTTTCACGAAAATAAATATGAAATTCAATTTTTACCCAAAGGAAAAGTTGGAGAGCAAGCAGAAATAGTGTTAATAAATCCACCATTAGGAGAATTTGAAATAGTTAATGAGGTAAGAATTGGAACACCAAATTCAGGAGATCAGGCTTATGTTTTTTGTGCTCCATACTCAAAAACCATTGTAATTCGAGGTACGGTGCCTCAAACTTCAAAAGCATTTACCATAAAAGGTGCAGTACAAAACCCCGCATTATTTACTGCTTCATTTTTACAAAATGAATTAAACAAATCAAAAATAGAAGTAGAAAATGGTGTAGATTTTTTATTCTCAAAAAATGCAGAATTATATAATAATGCTATTTTATTTCACACTCATTATTCAGCACCATTAAGTGAAATTATTTATTGGGCAAATAAAAAAAGTATTAATATTTATTGTGAGGCATTGTTGAAAATGATAGGGCTAAAAGTAGCTAAAAAAGGCACTTATGAAGCTGGTATTAAAGCCATACAAAATTACTGGAAAAAAAATGGCGTAAACATTAGTGGATGGCGTTTGTGTGATGGTTCTGGTTTATCGCCATCAAATGCAATACCTGCCAAAGTTCAAGCTCAAATTATAGCTATGTTAGCTAAAAAACCTTTTTTCAAACCTTTAAATAATTCTTTATCTTTTGCTTGTGTAAGTGATTACGGTTCCATGGGCGGAATGTTATGTAATACTGAAATGAGTAATAATTTAAGAGCTAAAAGTGGGTATATAGCCCATTGTAGAGCTTATGCAGGCTTATTTACAAACCGATGTGGTAAAACAATGGCTTTTTCAGTAATATTAAACAATTTCCATTGTCACAAAAGCAAATCTAGACAACTTGTGAGTCAAATAATGGAAAAACTAATTGAAGTGGAATAATTGTTAATTTCCGCCGCCTAAAGCTGAAGCCAATTTATCAACCTGAGCTTGCCAATATAATCTTTGGTCGTCCTCATCGTCTGCATCGGCATAGTCTGTAATAAATAAAACGGTCTCATTACTTATTTCTGCTCTACCAATCTTGAATTCAAGAAATTCACCTTCTTCCATTTCTTCTAATTGGTATCTTACATAAACATTTTCCTCTTTACCTAAGCACATTGCTTCTTCAGTAAAACCTTCCCAAGTAAAAAAGTATTTGTTACCAGAATTGTCAACATTATCAGCAAACCATTGGCATAATGCTTCGGGTGCAGTAAGAAAAGTATATAACATAGCAGGTGAAGATTTTACAAAAAAATCACATTCAATTTTTACTCTATCCATAAAATTGTGTTTTAAAGATTACAATTATAATTAAAAAAATTAATTAGCAAAATTTTATCCTGTTTTTTTTCATCACATTGATAAAAAAAATTGTTTCTAAAAGTAATTTTGTTTTAAATATTTATACTTTGCTTAAAAAAACACATATTACTTTTATTGTTTTTGGTTTTATACTTATACTTTTTACTTTTTGTGGAACTGAAAAATCTATAACTGCTGAACCTCCAAATGAGTATTTAAACTGGAATGATACTGTAAAATATGTGGGTTCTCAACTATGTGGTTCTTGCCACCCTGAACAACTTACTTCATTTATGAAAACTGGAATGGGGCAGTCTTTTCATTTCGGAACAAAAGAAAAATCTTCTGCCACTTTTGATCATAATGCATTAGTTTTTGATACCATTAACAACCTCTACTATCAACCTTATTTTGTAGAAGATAGTATGTTTATTCAAGAGTTTCGTTTGGCACAAAATGGCGATACAACCCACAAACATATTGAAAAAGTAGCCTACATTGTAGGTTCGGGACAACATACAAATTCGCATATCTATGAGTGCAATGGGTTTTTACGCCAAGCCCCAATTACTTTTTACACACAAAAAGGAATTTGGGATATGGCTCCAGGTTTTGAAGGTGGTTTTTCTTCTGGTTTTAACAGAATAATAGGACACGAATGTATGAGTTGTCATAACTCGTATCCCGATTTTGTGAAAACTTCTGAAAATAAGTATCGTGATGTGCCATTGGGAATTGGATGTGAAAGATGCCATGGTCCAGGAAGTGAACACGTTAAACGTATAGGATTAGGACAAAAAGTAGATACAGCTACACAAATAGATTATTCAATTGTAAACCCAGCTAAGCTAAGCAAAGAATTACAAATGAGTGTTTGCCAGCGTTGTCACATTCAAGGAGTAAGCGTTTTAGCTGAAGGAAAAGAATATGATGATTTTAAACCTGGAAAACCCATTACGGAAACAATGAAAGTTTTTTTGCCCAAATACAGTGGAGCACAAACTAAGTTCATAATGGCATCGCACGCCGATAGAACGGCAATGAGCAATTGTTATAAAAAATCTGAAATGACTTGTATAACTTGTCATAATCCACACGTTTCTGTAAAAGAAAC
>JAHDDA010000289.1 GCA_020629595.1 Chitinophagales bacterium | reverse complement strand
TAACGCAACAGAATGGAAAAATAGGTATTCATAAAATGTGTCGAATAATTTTGTTTGGGTACTCACAGTTCATTTATCTAGAAACACATACAATGTTTTATTCTCTTTTCAAATATCATTTTATTTTTTGTTTACTTTTGTTATTTACCGAAATTAAAGCACAACTTCCAGATTCGGTACAATATAACATTAAGTGTAGTATAGATACCAGCACCTTTGCAAGCAACGAGTTTTTACGTTATAAAGCCTATTACAATGTTGGCTTTGTATGGTTAGGTGTAGGCGAAACTCATTTTAAAACTAGTGAAACTACTATAAACGAACAAGCAGTATTAAACACAGTGGCTAACGCTTATAATTACAACAAAACTGCTTGGATTTACGAAGTAAAAGATACTTATCAAACGTATTTAGATAAATACACCCTACATCCTGTACGCTTTGAAAGAGATGTTCACGAGGGCAATTATACAATGGATTATTGTTACGATTTTGATTGGAAAGCTAACAAAGTATTCATTAATTATATGAAAAAACAAAATAAACTAAAACGTAGTAATGAATGGGTTGATATTTCAGATTGTACCTACGACATAATGAGTGCCTACCACTACGCCCGCAGTTTAGATTATTCATCATTAGAAATTGGTGAAACCATACCTTTTGAATTATTTTTAGATGGCGAAATCTACCCTGTTCAAGTGAAATACCTAGGAAAAGAAACTTTTAAAACAAAAATGGGAAAATTTAGATGCATCAAGTTTTCTCCTGAATTAATAAAAGGCGACATTTTTGCCGATGGTGATGAAATGGTTGTTTATGTTACAGATGATTCTAATAAAATTCCTATTTACATAGAAAGCCAATTATCTTTTGGAAAAGTAAAAGTTTATCTGCAAGAATATGAAAACCTAAGATTTCCTTTGGAAAGCAAATTGTAAATACACTCTTTCCAATAAAAGAATGAAAGATTGTATTTTTGCAATATGAGTCGAAAACTTATTATTGGTTCACGAGGAAGTGATTTAGCATTGTGGCAAGCAAAATACGTTCAAAATTTACTTGTTGAACAAGCTTATGAAGTCGAAATAAAAATCATAAAAACACAAGGAGATTTAATTCAGAATGTAACTTTTGATAAATTAGAAGGTAAAGGTTTTTTTACCAAAGAATTAGAAGATAACCTTTTAGCAGAAAAAATTGATATTGCAGTTCATTCCTTTAAAGATTTACCAACTGAAAATCCTGAGGGATTGATAATTGCTGGTAATTCATATAGAGAAACTCCTGAAGATTGGCTTGTAATTAACAAGCAAAGTCTTGATATTTCAAAGCATTGGAATTTAAAAGAAAGAGCCGTTATTGGCACTTCTTCGCCACGTAGAGCGGCTCAACTATTAGCTTTTCGCTCCGATTTGCAAATAGTACCTATTCGTGGAAATGTACCAACAAGAGTAAAAAAAGCCTACAATGAAGTAGATGCCGTAGTACTAGCAGGTGCGGGTTTGGTTCGTTTAGATTTAGATTTATCAGATTTTGAAATTTTTAAATTCGATGCAAGAAAATTTGTTCCTGCTGCGGTGCAAGGTATTTTAGCTTATCAAACAAGTGAAAACAATGAATTTGCCATTGAAGCTATCTCAAAAATTCATAACGTTGAAGTTGAAAAAGCAGTAGCCGTAGAACGCAAAATTTTGAATAAATTAGAAGGCGGTTGTCAACTGCCAATTGGCGTTTTTTGCCAATTAGAAAATGAAACTTACAAAGTTTGGGCATTTTACCAAGAAAAATTTAGTGCCATTTCGCCCAAAAAAGCTACGCATAAACGTATTTACCGAGAAGGAAAAGATGTGGAAAAACTTGTAGCAAATGTAGTTGAAGCACTAAAAGCACCTTTTCCCAAAAAAGTATTTATAAGCCGAATTCAAGGTAAAAAAAGCTATTTTAAATTACAACTTGAAAGTTTAGGTTATGAGGTTGAGGGTAAATCGCTTTTAGACTTTAAGGTCTTAGACATATTTGAGTTACCCAAAGCCGATTGGATTTTCTTTTCGAGTAGAAAAGGCGTAGAATTCTTTTTTCAGTTAGTACCTCGTTTCAATGGAATGTCTAGTTTGTTAATGTATAAAATTGCTTGTATGGGTTCAGGAACAGCCGATGAATTAAGCAATTATGGTTTTACACCAGATTATGTAGGAAACGATGAAGGCATTGACATTGTAGCAAAAGAGTTTGAAGCGGTAGCCAAAAATCAATCAGTATTGTTTCCGCAAGCAACCTCTTCAAAACAATCGGTACAAAATAAACTAAGCGATAAAGTACACATAAATAATTGGGTAATTTACGAAAATACCGAAATTGAAAACTTAGAACCTTTAACACACGAGGTTTTAGCATTTACAAGCTCTAAAAATGTGGATGCCTATTTTTCAAAACATAAATTACAAGATTACCAAAGAGTTTTGGCAATTGGAACTTCTACAGCCGCTACCTTAAAAACTTATGGTATTGAAAATGTAGAAATTGCTTGGCAAGCTAGCGAAATGGGCTTGGTAGATGTGTTGTAAGGTTATCTATTTTTATAATGCAATATTTATAATACAATGAAACAAGTAACTTTACATATCGATGAGGCAAAATATGGCTTTTTTATGGAGTTGATTAATAGCCTTAATTTTGTTGAAAAAGTGGAAGAAACAGACGGAGATACAAAAGAAGAAATTGTTACAAACCTAACTCAAGCCTTTAAAGAATTAAAACTTTATAAACAAGGTAAATTAGAAACAACATCTGCTAAAGATTTTTTAAATGAGTTATAATGTTGAAATTTATCCACAATTTAAACGTGAAGCTAGTAGATTAAGCAGAAGGTATCCTTCTTTAAAGCAAGAGTTAAGTGATTTGTTCGATGAGTTAGCTCCCCATCGCAATGTCTCAATCGCCACACCTAAAATTACACTAAGTTAGTAAATTTTACAGCGATTTGACATTAGCTATTTCAAGACACTTTTATCGAACTTGTACCTAACAATGTCCTGCTATGAAACATTGGGGTTTATGAATATTTTTCTGAACAGAGACATTGTTAGAAGAGATGTTCTCTGCATCAGAAAAACGATAATTCCTCCTCCTTTATTGGTCTCTAGACCAAAAAACTCAACCAAATTAACGAATATTCCTTCTACCAGCACGTTGATTTTGAGGAAAATAACCACGAGGATTATTTTTTACCATTTTTAATTGGCGTTCAGTATCTGTAATGTATTTCTGAATCATAGGATCGGCAACTTTTAGCTTTTTTAAGTCCCCTAAATAAGTTTCTGCTTGCTTGAAATTTCTTTTTTGCGAAGCAATACCAATAA
>JAHDDA010000288.1 GCA_020629595.1 Chitinophagales bacterium | reverse complement strand
AGGAATTGGCGAACCATGTGGATCAATACTTGGTGAGTTGAGCATTTCTTCTAATTGTAGTTCCATTTCTGGGGTTAAAATATGTTCAATGGCTTCGGCGGTTTCGTGTACGTGATCGTTTTGAAGATGAAGATTTTGAGTAAGGTACATTTCCCAAAGTCTGTGTAAACGCACCATTCTTTTTCCAGCCTTTACACCCAATTGAGTGAGTTGCCATTGGTTATTTTTTACATTTATTTTTCCTTTTCTTTCTAATCTTTTCAAACCCGATTTTAAATCGTTTAAAGGTAAATAACGGCGTTGTTGCATTTGTTCAAGGCTATACGATTGCTCAAAAGTATTTGCACTTTCCCCCAATTGATACATTAATTTTACTATGTTTTCTTCCACAATACTAGCTTGGTTTTTTAGTTGGCGTATTTTTTTAGGAATATAACCTTTAAATGGCGAAAACAACATTGAGGCAAATGCCAACATACTTAAAACCACCACTATCCAAGGACCTGTGGGCATTGAAGGAGCAAGATAAGAAATAAATCCACCAATGTAACTACTTAACATTCCAACAAAGGCAGCAATGGCTATTAATTTCCATAACTCATTGGTCCAATAACGAGCTACAATGGCGGGTGTAACTAATAATGCCGACATTAGAACCACACCAACTGCCTGAATACCAACGGTTATTGCCAAAACGGTTATTGACGATAAAATTACTTCGTAAAGTTTTGTATTTAAGCCAATAGAATTGGCATAATTTGCATCGAAAATAACCAAACGAAATTCTTTATAAAACAGAAAAACAAAAATTAATATTACTACGCCAACAATTGCAAAAATGGCAATATCAGAAGGTAAAATTGAAGCAGCTTTCCCAAACAAAAATTTATCTAAACCAGATTGTTTGGCGTTTCCTGAATGTTGAATAGAGGTTAATAATAACATTCCTAATCCAAAGAAAACGGATAAAACTAAGCCTATTGCGGCATCTTGTTTTATGCGGGTTTGTTGGGTTATATAGTCAATAGCAATAACCGAAAGCCAGCCTGTGATAAATGCACCTATCAATAAAAATAGTGGATTTTTCACCCCAGTTGCTATAAATGCAAAGCATATTCCAGGTAAAACACTATGTGCAATGGCATCACCTAATAAAGATTTTTGCTGTAACACCGTAAATGCACCAACTACTGCAGATGAAGCCCCAATAATCAACATTCCTACAACAACATATAGAACATTGGCATCGGATAAAGTTAAATATGTAATTAATTGTTCAAGCATTGAAAACCCAAAGTTAATCGTTTTGGGTTTTCAATTTTTCTATTCCTACAATTTTTGGCTAAAGTGTTTTGATTTATTAAACTCTACCACAAAAATCTGAAGACTTTGCAGTATCCAACATAGCTACTTTTTCAAGTGCTTGATTTATATCCCAAATCAAATCTTCATAATTTTCTATTCCAATTGATAAACGTACTAAATTATCAGTAATTTTTAGGCGTTGCTTGCTTGATGGCTCTACACCTGCGTGAGTCATACTTGCTGGGTGTTGAGCCAAGCTTTCTGTACTACCTAAACTTACTGCTAATTTGAATAACTTTAGATTGTTTAAAAAGAAAAAAGCCTCTTCTTCCCCTCCTTTTATATATAACGAAATCATTGCGCCTGGTGCCGAATATTGCTTCTGATAAATTTTGTAATTCTTACTTTCTTTATCTAATAAACCTAAATAATTTACGCTTTCAACCTGTGAATGTTCATTCAAATATTTTGCAATAATATTGGCATTTTGCATTTGCTGTTCCATTCTAACTTTTAAAGTTTCTAAACTTCGCAACAATAACCAACAGGTGTGTGGACTAGGCATATTTCCTAAAAAAGTGCGTAGTGTTTTTACTCTTTGAATTATCTCAAAATTTCCTAAGACAGCCCCTGCAATAACATCCGAATGACCTCCTATATATTTTGTTGCAGAGTATAGAACTATGTCTGCTCCATGCTTTAATGGCTGTGACCAAAGAGGTCCCATATAAGTATTATCTACTGCAATATGCACCTTCTTTTCTTCAGAAGAATATAAATCTGCAATTTCTTTACATACCGAAATATCAATTATATCATTGGTTGGGTTGGCTGGTGTTTCTATATAAATTAAACTCAAATTTGCTTTATAACCCGATTGCTCAATTCTTTCAATTATGTCTTCTTTTGAATCTGAAGCATCGAAACACAAAGTGTTTACTCCAATACTTGGTAGAAAATGATGTATAAAATGATCTGTACCTCCGTAAACTGGCGAACTATACAATAGTAAATCTCCAGGTTTTAAAAACTCCATTAAAACGGTACTTATTGCCGACATTCCACTTTCAAAAACAGCACAATCATCGGCTTTATCCCACAAACAAAGACGATTTTCTAGTATTTCTAAGTTCGGATTGTTTAAACGGCTATAAATTAAGCCTAATTGCTCATTTTTATTTTTGTCACGTAAACCATAAGCCAACTCAAAATAGGCTTTTCCTTCTTCTGCCGATTTAAAAACAAAAGTTGATGTTTGAAATATGGGTGGTTTTATTGCTCCTTCCGACCATTCAGGTTCATAACCATAAGACATCATTAAACTTTCTGGCGATAAATTATATTTATTCATTTGGCTTATTTTTTTGCCAAATTTAGAATTATTTCACTTTTATTCTTTTGATTTAAAAATAAGGAGAAAATATTTCTAAAAATTCACTTAAATTAGTTTTTTATTCTATTTGAATGAAAAATGAGGTTTTAAAAAAGAATAATTAACTTTTAAAGATGACTGAAATAATTGATGCTACTGATAAACGAATTTTATCTTACCTTCAAGAAGATGCAAAAATGACTATAAAAGAGTTGGCTTCTAAGCTAAATATGACTACAACTCCTGTTTTTGAACGCATTAAACGCTTAGAAAAACAAGGTTTTATTCAATGTTATTCAGCAAGAGTTGATAGAAAAAAATTGGGCTATAAATTATTGGCTTTTTGTTCCATTACTTTAGAAAAACACGAGCAAAATGGTTTAGCAAAATTTATTGAAGAAATTCAGAATATACCTGAAGTGGTAGAATGTTACCACATTGCAGGTATGTTCGATTATTTGTTAAAAGTGGTGGTAAAAGATATGGAAGATTATCAGAATTTTATAACCAAAAAGCTATCAACTATTTCTAATATTGGAAAAATACAAAGCTCATTTGTAATGACTGAAATTAAAAATGAACATATTTTGAAGATTGGGTAAATGGTAACTTAATGTAAAAAGAATGTAGCAGTGCTACGTTCTACACTTTAATTTATGATGAATAATCTGTGTTTAATTATAAAA
>JAHDDA010000287.1 GCA_020629595.1 Chitinophagales bacterium | reverse complement strand
CGATATTTGACAAAATAGGACATAAGTCCTATGCAAAAAAAGCGAATGTATAGTGGTGAAGTTAAATTGCTTAAACTCCTCCTAACAATACAACAATTTGGCAATTTAAGAAAACTACCAATTTAATGAACAATTTTTCAAAAATAGAATCAAGTTTGATTAGATAAGTGCGAGACATTAGTTATTCAATCTCCAAAATCTCAAATTTATTACCATTAAAAGTAAACGTATCTTTTACTTTTTTACCCAACAATAATTTGCCTATTGGCGAAGCTGGAGAAATCACTAAAACAGTTGTTCCATCAATTGCTAATTTTCCATAAGGAATAGACAAGAAATAAATAAACTTGTTAGTTGTAACCAAACTTCCTAAAACAGCCAAGTTGTTCTCTGTTTTATTGGCAATTTTATCTAATGCAATCTTATGCTCTTTCATTCTTGCAAAACGTATTTTCAACTGTTGTAATTCACGTTCTGCCATAGCTCTTGCAGTTTCATATTTATCGCCAACGGTGCTTTTAGTTTCACTATTTCTCGATTCGGTAAGTTGGGCAATTTCAGTTTCAATAGTTTTTAGTTTTACATTTGTATCTTCAACTAAAAACTCAAAGGTTTTCAACTTTAACTGTTGGTAATCGTTCATACAGCAAATATATAATTTATGGCGAATAAAGAATTTTGGACTGGATCTGAAAAATACTTATGCGATAGAGAATTAGCACAATCTTTTCATATTGCACGTACTTTGGGAATGCCTTTGTTAATTGAGGGCGAACCCGGTACAGGAAAAACTGAGTTACCGCTTCAGTTTGCAAAAGATAAAAATTTAGAATTGTTTGTGTATCCTACTGGTTCAAAAAGTAATGTTGAGCAATTTGTAGCTCGTTTCGATCACGTAAAATATTTAAGAGATTCGCAAATTGAAATTTTAAATGCCCAAAGAGAAGAAAAAGGCTTAGAAACCAAACTTTCAACTGCTGGGCGAGATACTGAAAGTTTAAAAGATTATGTTGTAAAAGGTCCTGGAGCAATGGCATATTCTAGACCTAATTCTGTTTTGTTAATTGATGAAATTGATAAAGCCCCACGTGAGTTTCCAAATGATTTGTTGTATGCGTTAAGTCATCGTAAATTTGTAATGCCAGAATCGGGAGAAGTAATTGAAATTTCAGAAGATGAAATGCCAGCCATCGTAATTACTTCTAACAGAGAACAAGAATTACCAACTGCTTTTAAAGGACGTTGCATTTACCACTACATTCATTTTCCTGAAGCTGATACAATGCGGGAAATTGTTGCAAAGCACCATCCAAAATTAGATGAGAGTTTAGTTAGAACGGCAATAGATATTTTTTATCAATTAAGAAGATTAGGTTTAGATAGAGCCCCAACAACTCGTGAGTTATTGAATTGGTTGAAGTATATTAAAACTTTTTCAAGCGATGAAGCATTGCGTAAAATTGAACAATTAGAAGGTGTGGGTACACTTATAAAAACACAAACCGATTTACAAAACCTTCGCCAAAGAATGGTGAAAGATGGAAAATGGGGTGGTTCGGTTAATTAAGAATTGGGGAATTGAAAACTAAGCGTTTTGGAATCGAAATTTTTGTCTACTCAATGTTAGGGTAAACACATCAAAGTTGTTCATAACGAAAAATTTCTAAAACAACAGCCATCATTCCAAAATTTTTCATGGTACGCTGCTACGGGAATTTATGGAGATAAATAATGGTTTGCTGTTGCGATTGGAATCTCTTCACAAAATCGAATTTTCGAGGAGATTCTGCCGCGGTGGCGTACCACATAATCTTTTCCGCTTCGACTTCAAAAATTTACGGAATGACGGCTTTTTTGTTCTGATGCGTTTGCCCTAAATCAATGCTGTAAATTTAAAATCTATTAAAATAGGGTAGTGTTACAAAAAGTGTTGTTGGGTGCTTCGTTGGAACCTGTTCTACTGGGTATGTTAAGTGTTTTATCAACACATAAAAAAGCACTATCTATTCATTTTATACAAATCAATTTTTCATTTGATTTTCTTCTCAACATTAAGTGTTAATATACTTTTTTAACACTTTTAAAACTTAGTGTGAGGAAAATTTAAAACAAAAACAAAAAAGTATTACTTTTGCACCTCATTTTTAAAAAATAGATATGATTCGACAGTATGAAACCGTTTTCATTTTCTCTCCAGTCTTAAATGATTCGGAGGCGAAAAAGGCCACTCAAGAATATGTTCAGTTCTTGAAAGACGGTGGAGCAGAAATCGTAGCAGAGGATTTATGGGGTTTAAAGCAATTAGCTTATCCTATTCGTAAACGTACCACTGGTATTTACTTTGTAGTTGAATACAAAGGTGAAGGTGCGGTTATTGATAAGATGGAAGTTAATGCAAAACGCGATCCGAATGTTTTACGTTTCCTCACCGTAAAGTTAGACAAGTACGCCATTGATTACAATGATAAAAAGCGTAAAGGTTTAATTTCTAAGTATAAAGAAGAACGTTTAGCTAAAGAGGCGGCAGAAAATTCTGAAACCAATAAAACCGAAGAATAATGGCTCAAAGAAAGAGAAATAACGATATTAAATTTTTATCGTCTCCACAATTTGGAAACAACAAGAAAAAATACTGCCGTTTCAAAAAGGCTGGTATTAAATATGTTGATTATAAAGACCCTAATTTTTTATTAAAATTTGTAAACGCACAAGGCAAAATTTTATCTCGTCGTTCTACTGGAAATTCTTTGAAATTCCAACGTCGTGTGGCAACTGCTATTAAAAGAGCTCGTCACTTAGCTTTAATGCCTTATGTTGCTGACCAATTAAAGTAATGTAGCTATGAGAATAATTTTGTTAAAAGACGTTCCAAATTTGGGATATAAGAATGATGTAGTTGAGGTTAAAAATGGTTACGGTCGTAATTATTTAATTCCTCAGAACTTTGCAATTGTTGCCAATAGAGCAAACTTAGCAAAGGTAGAAGAATTATCGCGTCAGTCGGCACGTAAGCAAGAAAAAGCATTAGCTGGATTAAAAGCTGGTATTGCTAAACTAGATGCAGCTAAAATTACAATTGGTGCTAAAGTAGGAACTACTGAAAAAATATTCGGTAGTGTTACAAATGTTCAAATTGCTGAAGCGATTAAAAAAGCAACTGGAGTTGAGGTAGATAGAAGAAGAATTTCTTTAGAAGAAGATATTAAAACTTTAGGAACTTATACGGCTAATATAGATTTTCATAAAGATTTGAAATACGATTTAGAATTTGAAGTTGTTGCTGAATAGTTTTCAATTTTAGATTAAAAAATGTTAAAGGGAGTTTACCATTCGGTAAATTCCCTTTTTTTATGAAATAAATTATTGTAAAATAGAGTT
>JAHDDA010000286.1 GCA_020629595.1 Chitinophagales bacterium | reverse complement strand
CGCATCAAGATACAATAAATCATTATTACTACACTAAACTATTGTGAATTTTGATTTTGCAAAACTTTATGTTTGTATTTTTGATACTCACTGATTCAATTTATTGAAAATTAGACTATGATTTTAACAGATAAAGCCATTTTAGAAGCCATTGAAAACAAGGAAATTGTGATTGAACCTTACAATCGAAAATGTTTGGGCTCTAACTCTTATGATGTCCATTTAGGAAAGTATTTAGCTGTTTACGAAAATAGAGTTTTAGATGCCAAAAAGCATAACAAAGTACAGGAAATTGTAATACCTGAAGATGGATTTGAGTTACAGCCAGGCACTTTATATTTAGGCGTTACTGAAGAATATACCGAAACACATAAACATGTTCCATTTTTAGAAGGAAAGTCAAGCGTAGGTCGTTTGGGAATTGATATTCACGCAACAGCAGGTAAAGGCGATGTTGGTTTTTGTAATAACTGGACACTTGAAATTTCTTGTATTCAAGCAGTTAGAATTTATGCTGGAATGCCAATTGGTCAGCTTATTTATTTTGAGATAAACGGAGAATTAGAAAATCCTTATAATTCTAAAGAAAATGCAAAATATATTGTAAGAAGCAAAAAACCAATGGAGTCGATGATGTTTAAAAACAAGTTTTAGATTAAAGTTTAAAACTTGTTTTATTGTATAGCTTTTAGGGATGCCGATTTATCGCATCTTCTACAGTTCAAAAGAATAAAACGTTTTAAAGTTTATTAAATAATTCTTAAAGTAATTACTTAAATATGTTTTGTAAGCCAAAATTTATTTTCATAGTTTTGCTATCGCTTTTCTTCTTGTTTGCTTGTAATAAAGCAGATGAAGAAGATGTTAATTCGCAAAATAATAACAATAGTTCATCAGCAAATAAAAAGGTACAGGTTTGGGTTTCTAATAATGATGGTTCAATAAAGCTGCAAAAGTTACAAGAAAATTTAGCTTTTCAGTTTACGCCAGATTTTGATTTGAATATAATTGTTGACGAAAGCGTAGAATATCAAGAAATGTATGGATTTGGAGCTGCTTTATCTGGTTCTTCGGCATACAATATTCAAGCTCATTTGAACACAGCCCAAAAAAGTGAATTGCTTACCTCTTTATTTAGCCAAGAAAATGGAATTGGCATTAATTTATTACGCCTAACTATTGGTGCTTCTGATTTTTCACTTTCAAATTATACCTATAATGATATGCCTCCTAATGAAGTTGATCCTGAACTTCAAAATTTCGACTTGTCAGTAGAGGATGAATACTTAATTCCATTGCTTCAAGAAATATTATCTATAAATCCTAATCTAAAAATTATTGCTTCGCCTTGGTCTGCTCCCGCTTGGATGAAAGATAACCAATCTTTAAACAATGGAGGGCATTTGAAAACTGAGTTTTTGGAAACTTATGCAAATTATTTTGTTAAGTATATTCAAGAAATGTCAGATAGAAATATTACGATAGATGCAATTACAGTTCAAAATGAGCCTCTTCATAGTGCTGGATATCCAACTATGGAAATGACAGCACAAGAACAAAATATTTTTATTAGAGATTATTTAGGTCCTGCCTTTGAAGCAAATAGTATTGATTCAAAAATTATAATTTACGACCATAATTGGGATGCCACATATTATCCATTGACTATTTTGAATGATGAAACTACGAAAGATTATATTGATGGAGTAGCTTTTCATTGTTATGCTGGTGAAGTAGAAGCAATGTCAGATGTGAAGGAGATACACAATGATGTTGGAATTTACTTTACAGAATGTTCTGGTGGGAATTTTGCACCAGATTATGGTTTTAATATTGCTTGGAATGTAGATAATTTATTATGCGGTGCTGTAAGAAATTGGTCGAAAACTATATTGTTTTGGAATTTAGCTTTAGATGAAAATAGTGGTCCGAAAAATGGAGGTTGTCAAGATTGTAGAGGAGTTGTAACCATAAATTCTAACACTAAAGAGGTAAGTTTTAATGAAGAATACGTAATTTTAGGTCACATTGCTAAGTTTGTAAAAGCAGGTGCAAAAAGAATAGAAACTATTGACACAAGGCAAGAGGGGGTTTCGCAAATTGCTTTTAAAAACCCTGACGGTACAAGTGTAATAATTTGTTATAATCATAATGATGTTTCTCAATTAGTTCAGTTTAAGATAAATGATAATTTCTTTGCCTATTCAATTGAAGCAGCCAGTTTGATTACGTTTTTTATTGAAAATTAAAAAACGTATATTTGTTATGTAAACACGCTTTTGGGCAAAAGTGTAAAAGGTGTGTTTATTAATTGTTGGGGCTAATTAAAATAAAAAAAATCGTTATTTCGTTAGCAATGATATATGATAAATTTTCTTGCTAGATTCTTAATGATTTCTTTGATTTTCTCAAGTTGCAAAAATGAAAATTTCAGCTTTGAAGATACAGAAATACTCGATGTTGTTTTAGATAACACAAAGAATGAAATTAGGACGTTTAATATAATGATTGATTCGTTTCATCCAAACGAGATTGAACTTTTGTTAATTACAGAATATATTTTTAATGAATTTGAGTTCAAAAAATTCAATGATAGGTATAATGACCTGACTCTAACTATTAGTAATCATAAATCGAACACTCAAAATTTGGTAAATTCAATAGATAACTTTACTCAAGATTTAAGAAATTTATTACTGAAAAAAGATAATTACTTGTTGTATGAGCGATTTCAAGAAATTCTCAATAAAGTTGGAATCAATAATTTTACAGATAGTACAAATATAAAAAAGGTTGAATTAGGTATTGCGATTATATTTTTAGAATACATTAATGTAATAAAGTCCAGTATTTCCATAAATTTAATTCCTTTTGATAAGACTAAATTAATAATTCCTGACACAATCAATAAAGGAGAGAATTTAAGATTATTTGGTGGATTGAGTTTGTCAGATTTCGGTAATATTTTTAGGATAACAGAGGTTAATAATAAAAAGGTAGATATTATTTGTTCTTACAGTCGTACAACTGGATTATCAACTTGTTTACTTGATGAGCTTAATATTGGAAAAAATAAGGTTAAAGGTAGATACGAGTTAAAGTATGTCGAGAAATTTCCTTTGTATTTAGAGTTGTTCGATACCAATTTAATTGACGATAGATTTATGACTTTTGAAACATATATTTATGTTAGAGAAAAAATAAGCCCCAACAAAAACTAAGCTCAATTGGCAAAAAAGTCGTAGTTTGAAAATTTCTCTTACCTTTACTTCTTTGATTTTTCGGTAGATAAATTTAAGCTTGTTAAGTGCCAAGATGGCTTTAGCAAAACCGTCGCCTACAAATAGAGAAAAAATAGTAATCAACTCAAAAAGAATTATC
>JAHDDA010000285.1 GCA_020629595.1 Chitinophagales bacterium | reverse complement strand
TAAATTAATTATATTTTTGCAGTTCAAATTAAAAAATTAAGATGTTACGTTTATTTTCTGTAATCTGTTTAGTAGCAAGTGTATTATTAGCCTCTTGTTCTGGTGAAGGAGGTGCTTCGCAAAGTGAAGATGCTAAATACGATGGTTATGTTATTAAAGGACAAACAGCAAATTATGAGCCTGGAACGCCTGTGCGTTTACAAAAAGTAGTAGGTAAAAGAGCAGTACCTTTAGATACCGCTAGTGTAAAAGCCGATGGTTCTTTTGAAATGAAAGGTAAGTTAGAGGAAAAGGGATTTGCTCAAATTATGGTTGGCAACAATCAAGCATTTGTTATTGCCGATAATTACCCGATTTATATTTCAATTGATAAAAATAATGCTAGAAAGTATGAATTGTCAGGGAATAAAGAAATTAATACGCTACAATCATTAACTAATAAAGTTTCATCTGGAGTACTTTCTCAAAACAGAGATTATTTAAGAGAATTTTGCGATACCGTTTCAAGTCCGTACTTGGCGTATGTAGGAATGCAATACTTGAAAACAGATAAGGATATGGATATTTACGAAAAAGTAGATGCAAGATTTAAAAAAGAAGCTCCAGATAGTGAATTAGGAAAGCAATTAACACAATTTATAACTCAAAATAAACAACAAGCCGCCGCCGCTGGAAAAACTAAAATTGGGGCAGTTGCTCCAAACATTGATTTGCCAAATCCAGAAGGAAGCAATATGGCATTAGATGATTTAAAAGGTAAAGTAGTTTTGGTAGATTTTTGGGCTTCGTGGTGTGGACCTTGTCGTAGAGAAAACCCAAATGTGGTGCGTTTATATGATAAGTACAACAAAAAAGGCTTTGAAGTTTATAGTGTTTCATTAGATAGTAGAACAGAACGTTGGGTTCAAGCAATTGAAAAAGATGGATTGAAATGGGATAGCCACGTTTCTGATTTGAAAAAGTGGAATTCTGCACCAGCGGCATTGTATGGTGTTCGTTCAATTCCTACAACTTTCTTACTTGATAAAGACGGAAAAATTATTGCTAAAAACCTTAAAGGTGCAGCTTTAGAAGCCAAATTAGCAGAAATTTTTGGATAGAATATTAAGGTAAAGGGAAAATAGTATAAGGAAAAGGATTTTACTTTAAAAAATTTTAACAAAATATTCGTTTTCCTATTCCATATTACTTTTACCCTTTTCCTATTTAATTTTTCTGAACCTTTTTAATTTAATATTACGTTATCCTCTTGTAACAAAAGCTATAAAATGTATTCTTTATTTTCATTCATTGATTTAAACCAGTTTTCTCAATCCGATTTAATTCTAGTTGGAATTGGAGCAATTATCGTAATTTGGATTTTATTTAAAGTAGCGAAAACCCTTTTTCGTGTAGCCATATTTGCATTATTAATTGGTGCTTTGTATTTTCTTTGGACAGGACAAACGCCTTCTGGAGTTATAAAAACTGGTGTTAAAGCTGCTCTTCAAAAAAATAATATTGCCGATTTACACGACAAATATTGTGGTTTAGGAAAACGTGATAAAGCCTTATGTGCCTGTATTTTTCAGCCAATTTATAGCGAGTTATCAAACTCTTACTCCGAAAGTGAAATTAGAACCTTAGAAAAAGACGCAATGGTTAGTGCAACTATGAACGCCTTTAATGCTCAAAAAGAAGTGATAACTGCTTGTATAAAAGAGAAAAAAGAAGATAAACTAAAAATTATTGAGGTTCTTAAAGAACAAATCGCTAATTAATTATAAATGTATCATTGTTAATGCTTAATGAAAAAGATTAATAATTAACAATTAGTAATTAACTGTAATGACTAAAAAACTTGTGGCTGTATTCTATACTTCGCTTGGTCAGGAGACCAACTGAGAGAAAGAGCCTTTGTTGGGGGCTTCCGACCAACAAAACCCACCATAAGTTAATTGGTTGTTACAATTAACCATTAAAAAATGAGATTAATTTTTTTTATATTTTTTTTATGCTCAACAATTTCAATTGAAACTGTTGCTGCTCCTTCAGGTTATGAAATTAAAGTAAAAATTGAAGGCTTAAAAAGTAAGGACAAACTAAAATTAGGTTATCATTTCGGAACTAAGCAATTTTTAAAAGATTCTACCGAAGTTGATAACAAAGGTTTAGCAATTTTTAAAGGTGATGAACCCTTAGATGGAGGGATTTACTTTATTATTTTACCCGATAATCAAGGATTTTTTGAGTTTTTAATGCACGAACAGCACTTTTCAATGGAAACCACTAAAATGGATTTAGTAGGTGATATGAAAGTGAAAGGTTCTAAAGAAAATGAATTGTTTTTTGATAATATGCTTTGGAATAAAAAGCAAAACGAAAAAATTAAAGTATTAAACGATAAAAAAGCCAAGGCTACTTCAGATAAAGATAAAAAGAAGATTGAAGACGATATTGAAAAACTAAGCAACGAAGCCAAACAACGTTATACTTATTTTAATCAAAATTATCCAGAATCATTTTTTACTAAAGTAATTTCTGCAAGCAGTGATGTTATTCTTCCCGAAGAAATAAAAGACAATAGAACCAAATCGTTGGCTTATTACAAAGAAAACTTTTTTAATAATATTGATTTTTCAGATTCTCGATTGGCACGTACAGGAATAATTCCGCAGAAATTGCTTTATTATACAAGTAAAATTGTACAACAAGAACCCGACACCGTAATAAATGCTTGTGAAAAGATTATCAATCTTGCTAAAGCAGATACCAATCATTACAAAATTGCACTAACTAACTTGTTGAACAATTTTGCCAAACCTAAAATTATGGGAATGGATAAAGTTTATGTTCATTTAGTAGATAATTACTATAATGAAGAAGATGCTTGGTGGGTAAAACCAGCCGACTTATTCCGATTACAAGATAGAGCAAAACGTATAAAGCCAACTTTATTAGGGCAAAAAGCCAAAGATTTTAGATTACAAGATAATGAAGGAAATTACCATAGATTATACGATGTAAAGACAAAATATACTGTTTTATACTTCTTTGATCCTAATTGTGGGCATTGTAAAAAAACAACCCCGAAACTCGTTGATTTTCAAAAAGATAATACAGATTTAGATGTTACTGTTTTTACAGTAAATACTGCCAATGAAGAAGAAAAATGGAAAAAATATATAGAAAAAACCGAAGGCTTAGATAAAATTACCAACCTAGCCGATATGAATTATCGTTCTAATTTTAGAATGAATTTTGATATTACAGGAACACCACGAATTTTTGTTTTAGATAAAGAAAAGAAAATTATTGCCAAGAAAATTCAACCAAAGCAGATTCGCCCAATCATAGATAGACACGAAAAAAATAAGCAATAGGCGAATGATTCAATTTTATGAAA
>JAHDDA010000284.1 GCA_020629595.1 Chitinophagales bacterium | reverse complement strand
CCCCAAACTGCCGAATCAAATGTTCATCAATCAAAATTAGAAGGAAAAACAGCTACTGAAATAAATCAAATGGCTTTGGCAGAATTTGATGAAATGGTTAAAACGCTAAGAGCAGAGGGCGTAAATGTTATAGTAGTTTCAGATACTTTAGAACCAGCAACACCCGATTCTATTTTTCCTAATAACTGGATGGCATTTCACGAATGTGGAAGTATTTTTACCTTTCCAATGGAAGCTCCAAATCGTAGAGCTGAAAGAAGAAGTGAGATTTTTTACCGATTGAAAACCGAATTAGGCTTTCAAATAAACTCAATAACAGACTTTTCTTTGCACGAATTAGACGGTAAATTTATGGAAGGTACAGGCAGTGTAGTTTGGGATAGAGCCAATAATATTGCTTATGCTAGTATTTCTTCAAGAACAAACGAAGCTATTTTAGACTTATATTGTAAGAAACTTGGTGCAAGTGTGGTTAAATTCCATTCTTATGAAGCAGATGGTTCAGCAGTTTACCATACAAATGTGGTAATGTGTTTGGCTGAAACATTTGTTGTTATTTGTTTTGACGCTATAAAATCTAAAGAAGAAAAGTTGGCTTTGGTTAAAAGTTTTGAAAAAACTAACAAAAAAATTATCGATATTTCATTGGAGCAAATGAATAAATATGCTGGCAATATGTTACAAATTAATACACCAGATGGTTTGAAAATTGTAATGTCAGATCAAGCTAAAAAATCACTCTCAATAAAGCAAAAAGAAGCCATTGAGAATGAATGTAAAATTATTGCCCCATCAATTTATACAATTGAAAAATTAGGCGGTGGTAGTGCTAGATGTATGATGGCTGAGGTGTTTTTGCCAGAAGTTAAAGTTTAAACAAAACAAATTGAAGAAATTGCTTTCAATATTATTAGTAATAATTGCTATTTTAACTATCATTTTTTTATTAGGACCAAAACCTAAATTTGAAGAACTTAATTCCAATATTGAAGATTTATCTCTTAGTATAAATCAACTTGATGCTTATGTTAAAGCTAAAGAAGATAAAATAAAAAATCTGCGTCCTGATAACGAAGCTCGTATTTTATGGGCAGATTCCACTCAACAAAAAACCAAATGGAGTATGGTTTTTTTACATGGTTTTTCTGCAAGTCCAATGTGTGGCGATCCTATTATTTTGGAAATTGCTGAAAAGTATAAAATGAACACATATTTAGCACGTATTGCTGGTCATGGAGTTGGCAATATAGAATCCTTTAAAGATTTAACTCCAAATGCTATGATAGATTCAGCAAAAGAAGCTTTGGCTATTGGAAAAAAATTAGGAGAGAAGGTATTAGTTGTTGGTTCATCTACAGGTTGTACACTTGCTTCTTACCTCGTAGCAGAAAACCCAGATTATGCCGATGCTTTAATGTATTATTCGCCCAATATTGATTTATACGACCAAAAATCACAAATTGCAGTACTGCCTTGGGGCTTACAAATACTTCGATTTTTTTTTAATGGAAATTATAGAGAAATTAGTTTTAGAAACCAAAGTGCTAATCAATATTGGACTACAAAATACCGTTTAGAAGGACTTGTAGCAATGCGGTCTTTGGTAAATAATGCAATTGATGAAGCTAAGTTTGCAAAAATTACTCAACCATTTTTCTTAGGCTATTGGCACAAAAATGAAGAAGAACAAGATAAAATAATTTCTATTCCAGCAGCATTAAATATGTATGAAAAAATAGGAACGCCACAAAGTTTAAAACAAAAAGTAGCTTTCAAAACAGTTAATGCACACGTACTACTTTCAAAACATCAAACACAAAATATTGATGAAGTAAGACAGGCAAGTTTTAAGTTTTTAGATAGCTTTATTAATTGATACGTTCAACCTAATTCCATAAATAAATGGGCAAAAGTTTAATGAGTTTGACTTTAGTATTAATCTTGTGTTATGTAGTTTATCAAAAAACGGTAAAGAATATTTATATTTTTTCTATGTTCAAATGGCTTATTTTTAAAGATTAACGATCTATAAAATCTATAAATTTCTAAAGAATCTTTGTAAATAAACTGTCTTTGTTTGTTTTTTTGGAGTTGCATTTTAATACGTTCAATCAAACTTTTACACAAAATATAATTTCCATTTTTATAATGAATAGCAAACTCAAAAAAAGCAGACCATAAAGAAATGTAGTAATTAGGCGAGTACCTAAGTGCTGAAAAGGCTTTTAGAGCTTTATTTTTTTTATTCAAATTATTTTCTCTTAGTAAAATAAAAGCCTCAATAAATTCAATGTAAAAGTACGTTTCTTGAGATATAAATAAATCTTTGTTTTTAATGATGTTTAATTGCGTTTCCTCAATTTTGTTACTTAATACTAAAAATAACAAATGGTAGAAAAAGCTAAAACTATCTCTAAAGCCATAATTCAAATTATAATTTTTGACTTCCGTAGCAAATTTAAGCATATTTTCAAGTGGTTCATTATACTGAAATCCAGCTATCATTTTAATAAATAAACAACGCCTTAAAAGAATGTTTTTTTGATGTGTAGAAATTTCAGCTTTCTTCACAAAACCTTCAGCTTCGTCAATTTTTACTTTGAAATTGGAAGAAAAAAAAGCAAAACGTGCTTTTGTAATTAAGTAATCTGCAGCATAAAATTGATTATCTGATTCTGCTGAAAGAGTATCTAAATCTGTATCACTTGGTTTTATCTCAGAAATACGAATATCATCAAAAAATAAATTAGAAGCAATGCGGTAAAGCTCAGAAAGTTGTTGGTGTTTATTTAACTGAATTTGTTGCTTTTTTTCCAATAAAAGATTGCTTATAACTTTTAAATTTTTTTCCATTTGTTGTGTGCCAAACAAATTTATTTTCCAACTTAGCAATTCATTTCTGATTTGAGAATTATCTGAATTTTGTGTAGTTACTTCTAATTTTTTAACATATTTCCTAAAAAGCAAATCTTCATTTTCATCTTTATAAATTTTACTCAACAAACGAAAACGTTCTTTTTTGTTCTTATTGAGGTGGTTTAAAATTTTTATATTTTCAATTTTTTCCGTAGCAAAAACAATAAATTGCCTAGCCTTTTTATCTACATCATCGTTGCTTTTTGTATAGGAATTTAGATTAAATTCTTTTCTTAAAAATCTATTTAATTCTTCTAAGGTTTTCACTTTTAATGTTATTAAATCAAGTAAAATAATTGCTTTTTTATCTTCACTTAATCCCAATTGATAACATAAAGATTGTTTCTCGCTTCTATTTAATGATTTAATTAAATCAAAGAGCTTAATTCCTTTCATATTTTCTGAACTTAAAAAAATAAGAATATAAAATTAAAAAAGTTTTATTTAAAAATTAAAAAAACAATATTTAATTT
>JAHDDA010000283.1 GCA_020629595.1 Chitinophagales bacterium | reverse complement strand
CAGTTCGTATTCCAGGTAAATTAAAAGCCACTAAAGCTATTGGATGGTTTATTGAAGAATACGGCGTTGCTCAAATTTCAATGAATTTAACCAATATTTCAATCACCTCAGTTCACGAAGCATTTGATGCTGTTTGTGAAAGTGCAACAAGTAGGGGCATTAGAGTTACAGGTTCAGAATTGGTAGGTTTAATTCCTAAAAAAGCAATGATTGATGCTGGAAAACATTTTCTAAAAAAGCAAAATCGTTCTTTAGGTGTTTCTGAAGATGAAATAATTAAAATTGCCATTAAATCATTGGGCTTAGATGAACTTTCTCCTTTCGATCCCAAGAAAAAAATTATTGAATACGTTTTAGAAGCCGATACTGGTAAAAAATTAGTTGATCAAAATTTAATAGAGTTTGCTAATGAAACTGCTTCTGAATCACCAGCTCCAGGTGGAGGTTCAATTTCGGCTTATGTTGGAGCATTAGGCGCATCTTTGGCTACAATGGTTGCCAATCTTTCGGCACATAAACGTGGTTGGGATAATCGTTGGGAGGAATTTTCTATTTGGGCAGAAAAAGGACAAGCTATTAAAGATGACTTGTTGCACTTAGTAGATGAAGACACGCAGGCATTTAATAAAATATTAACCGCCTTTCGTTTGCCAAAATCTACCGCAGAAGAAAAAGAACTAAGAAAACAAGCCATTCAAGATGCTACAAAATATGCTATTGAAACCCCTTTTAAAGTAATGCAACGTTCTTTCGATTGTTTTGAAGTATGTGAAGCAATGGCAAATACAGGTTTGCAAGCCTCAATTTCCGATGCTGGCGTAGGAGCTTTGTGTGCAAGGGCTGCAATTATTGGGGCGTTTCTAAATGTAAAAATAAACTGTGCCGATTTAAAAGATGAAGAATTTAAAAACGCAATGCTTTACAAAGCCGCAAACTTAGTTGAGTTAGCTAATCAGAAAGAAAGAGAAATTTTAGAATTGGTTGAATCAAAACTTTAGTATAAAAAACCGAACTTTGCACTCGTTTTAAGAATTGGCAATTATGACTATTACTAGAGAATTAAAAATTAAAAATACGCTTTCAGGCGAAAAAGAGATATTTAAACCAATTACCGAAGGTAAAATTGGAATGTATGTTTGTGGACCAACAGTTTACAGTTATGTTCACATGGGCAATGTGCGTACCTTCACTTCTTTCGATGTCATTTACCGTTATCTGTGTTATTTGGGCTACAAAGTACGTTATGTGCGAAACATTACCGATGTTGGTCATTTAGTTGGTGATGTTGACGAAGGCGAAGATAAAATTGCACAAAAAGCACGTTTAGAACAGCTTGAACCAATGGAAGTTGTGCAAAAATACACCAACGATTTCCACGATGTTATGCTTACAATGAACAACATTCCGCCAAGTATTGAACCAACAGCTACTGGTCATATTCTAGAACAAATTGAATGGGTGCAACAAATTATTAAAGAAGGTTTAGCGTATGAAGTAAACGGTTCGGTTTATTTTGATGTATTAAAATACAATAGCGAGCATCCTTACGGTGAGTTATCTGGTAGAAAAATTGAAGATTTATTATCAAATACTCGTGAGTTAGACGGGCAAAGTGATAAACGAAATCCATTAGATTTTGCTATTTGGAAAAAAGCAGAACCACAGCACATTATGCGTTGGAACTCGCCTTGGGGCGAGGGTTTCCCAGGTTGGCATTTAGAATGTTCGGTAATGAGTACAAAATATTTGGGCGAAACATTTGATATTCATGGTGGAGGAATGGATTTAAAATTCCCACACCACGAATGTGAAATAGCACAAGCTGTTGCATGTTGTGGAACTAAACCAGTAAATTATTGGATGCATACCAATATGTTGACAATGAATGGTGTGAAAATGAGTAAATCGGCAGGAAATTCGTTTTTACCAAACGAACTTTTTGCTGGAGATCACGAATTATTAGAACAGCCTTACTCACCAATGACTGTTCGATTCTTTTTCTTAATGTCGCATTATTCAAGCCAAGTAGATTTTTCAAATGAAGCACTACAAGCAGCCGAAAAAGGGTTGAAAAAAATGACTACTGCTTATGAACTATTGCAAAATATGAACGCTGAAAGTTTTACTGGTTCAGGTGATTCAGAAACAGCAAAACGCATTCAAAATAGTTGCGAAATGTGCCACGTGAAAATGTGCGATGATTTCAATACACCCGAAATGGTAGCGGCTATGTTTGATTTATGTTCAGTTATAAATTCAATTGAAAACAAGCAAATTAAAATTACTGATTTAGATGCAGGAACTTTTGAGTTGTTAAATAATACTTTTTCAGGTTTCTTATTGGATGTAATGGGCATTAAAATTGAATCTGATGCAAATGATGAAGGTAACGAAGAAGCTGTTAATATTTTAATGGAAGTTCGTGGCTTATTGCGTGCCGAAAAAAACTATGCTTTATCTGATTTAATTAGAGATAAAATGGCAGAAGCAGGCATAGAAGTTAAAGACGGAAAGGGATAAATTTTAAAAAAAACTATGTAGGAATGCCCATTAATGGCATCCTATCAAAAAATTACTTTTAAAAGGCAACTTTGTATTGAGTAGTGCAAAATATTTATTTATTATTCATTATCTTCAAGGGTAAATTTCTTAACTAGAAATTTACCCTTTTCTTTTTTGAAAAAACATTGATATGTATAAGTGGCTTATTAGCGTTGCAATTTTGTTATTTACCACTACATCTATTTTTGCTGAACAATATATTTTTACCGAAAACAAAGGGCAAAGACCTAAACAAGTTTTTTATGAATCAGTAGTGCAAGGTGGAGCTGTTTTTTACGAAGCCAATAAATGGAAAATTGTTCAAGGGAAATTTATAGCTGAAGAAGAAGGTGAAAATTGTGATGAACATTATTGCGATGATGGTCATCATCATCCTCTGCCTAATCATTTTCATACCTTTGAAATACAATTTTTAAATGCTGAAAATGTAATTCCAACTGCTTCAAAATCCTCAAATTATTATTCAAATTACTTTTTAGGAAATAACCCCAATAATTGGGGAAGACGAGCTTATTCATTTCAAGAAATAGATTACGAAAATATTTATAGTTGCATTGATTTACACGCAGAAGAAGAAAACGGAAACTTAAAATATGATTTTAAAGTTTCGGCAGGAACAAACCCGTCTATAATTCAAATGGCAATTGAAGGTGCAAACAAGCTAAGTATAAATAAAAATGGAGCATTAGAAATTGAAACCACTGTTTCTACCATTATTGATAAAGCACCTTATGCTTTTCAACTAATAGATGGCGAAAAACAAGAAGTTACTTGTAATTATGTGTTAAAAGAAAATTTAATTTCATTTGCTTTTCCCAACGGATTTAA
>JAHDDA010000008.1 GCA_020629595.1 Chitinophagales bacterium | reverse complement strand
CCGATTTATCGCATCTCTTACGGTTTATAAGAAAAAAACGTTTTAAAGTCTATTAAAGATTCATAATAATTCAAAAAAAATGGGACTTTGCGTAAATCAAAGTCCCATTTTTCATTTCATCTAGTAACTAAATTTAATTTGTACCAACTGCCCTAAAATTTTAATTGAATCTTTCATTGATAGATGTGATCCGTCTTCATGAATCCAACGTTTTAAGGGTTGTTCACAAATAATCTCGTTTACATTTTCTTTGCCAAAATGCTTTTTCATTCGTAAAAATATTTCTACATCAAATAGCCAAGAGGTAAGAAACTTTTCATTGAACATATTTTCAGCAACTTCACGTGTCATAACTTTAGCCCCACATTGTGTGTCATTGAACGACATTCCTAAAATATTCCTAATAATAAGGTTTATTGTTTTACTAATTATCGCACGCCCACCCTCTTTAGTAATATTTGCTCCCATTCTTGCCATTCGTGAACCACCAACAATTTGGTAGTTGGAATTTTCGATAGTTGCCACTAAATCTTCAAAATCGTTAAAATTTGTTGATAAATCAGCATCTAAATAACCAAAATAATCAATTTGTTTGTCTTTTGTTAAATGTAAAATTCCTTGTCTAACTGCCTCTGCTTTACCACCGTTTTTAGCACAATCATAAACACTAATGTAATCTTCCTTGCCCTTACTAATTTCTTTTAAAACTTCAAGTGTATTATCTTTACTACCATCATTCACAAAAAGTAAATGATAGCCCAACTTACCTTCAACAAACTTTGTAAACTCTGCCGCTTTTAATCTTTTTTCTTCGTTGTAACAAGGTATAACAACACCTACTATTTTACTTTGTAACTTTTGTGAAACAAAATTTTCGGTTTGAGCTATGGTGTTTTTAATTGGCTTTTTTAACAATTTATTTACTCTAACAACCAACTCGTTTAAGCCTACGGGTTTTTGAATATAATCGTCTGCTCCTTGATTAAAAGCATTTAAAATCGTTTGTTCATCTTTATTTCCCGACATTACAATAATAGGAGTTTCTGATTTTTTTAACTCTCTAATGTAATTGATTACGAAAAAACCATTTTTATCAGGCATATTTAGGTCTAAAATAACCAAATCTGGATTTTCATCCACAAATTTGATAATTCCATCTTCTGCAGTATTTGCAAAACTCAAATCATACCCAGCTTTTGTTAATTTTAATTCTATTGATTTTAAAATTAATGGCTGATCATCTATTGCAAGGATTTTCATAAGCAAGAAAGTAACTTTTGTTTTATTGCTTGAACGTAAACTTGGTAATGTAGTTTCATTTTTCTAATTTTTAATCTGATAATATTTAAAAACAAGCCAAATTAAATACTCCTAAAATTCCTGATATTAATGCCCCAATTCCAATTGGAATAGCAAATGCTTTTAAATAGTTAGAAGCATTTGTAAGTTGCTCACCAATAGCAGGAATGTTCCTTAATGAAACGCCTAATAATAACATTCCAGACAAAACACCAGCCAAATCCATAACAAAACAACCAGCATAAAATAAGGTATAAATTACTCCCATACCAAATGCTAAACCTCCAATTGTTCCTTGAAAGCCAGAAAGCCACTTAGCCATTTTGTCAACTGTTTCATCTATAGACTCATACTTAACTAAAACTGATTGAGCCAATAAAATTCCAGCCGAAAATTTAGAAATATCAAAAACAAAATGCATTAATTCAGAATTCATAACTTCAATATTTTAAATAAAAGTGCTACTAATTTCAATAGATTATTTCTAAAATTAGTTTCAAAAATTTATAAACATTTAGAATAATAGCTTCAAGAACTGATATATTTTTGAGGTAAAATTACTTTTTAAAAGTATTAACTATGAAGAAAATATTATTCCTTTTTATCTTAATTTGTACAGTTTTTTCAGAAAACAGTTTTGCTCAAAGTAAAAGAAAAACTACTAAAAAGTTTCAGCGTACAATGAACAAACAATTCAAAAACGCTGAAGAATCCCCATTACCTGAAGAAGAAATAAACTCTTTTAAAGGATTGCCCTTTTTTAAACACAATAAAGATTTAGTTGTTAAGGCGAAATTTAAAAAATTGAAAAATGAAAAAGTTTTTGAAATGCCTACTACTACTGACAGAAAGCCCCAATACCGTAAATATGCTAAGTTAACTTTTAATATTGATGGCAAAAAATATAAATTATTTGCTTACCAAAATATTGGACTAATTAAAGAAGAAGGATATGAAGATTATTTATTTCTTCCTTTTACAGATTTAACCAATGGAAACGCCACTTATGGAGGTGGAAGATTTTTAGATTTACGTATTCCAGAAAGTAACGAGGTGGAAATTAACTTTAACAAAGCCTACAATCCATATTGTGCTTACAATTACAAATATTCTTGTCCAATTCCACCAAAAGAAAACCACCTAAATATTAAAATTGAAGCTGGTGTAAAAGCACCTAAAAATCATTAAAATTCAAAAAATAGTAACTTTGTTTTTATGGAAGGCAAAAAAGAACATAAAGCTGGATTTGTAAATATAATTGGACATCCAAATGTTGGAAAATCTACCCTAATGAATGCTTTAGTAGGAGAAAAATTAGCAATAATAACTTCAAAAGCACAAACCACTCGCCATAGAATTATGGGAATAGTTAATTCCGATGATTTTCAGATTGTATATTCAGATACACCAGGAATTATAGAAAATCCTGCTTATAAATTGCAGGAATCTATGATGGACTTTGTAAAAACAAGCCTAAAAGATGCCGATGTTTTATTAATTGTAACTGAATTTAACGAAAAACAAATAGATGACTACTGGTTTAAAGTTAAAGATATTGATGTTCCTAAAATTTTTATTATCAATAAAATTGATTTAGCTAAAGACAACCAAGATGTTATTGATAAAATAAATTATTGGAAAGAATACGGTGTTGATGTAGATGCTATAATTCCTGTTTCGGCTTCAGAAAACTTTAATACTCAATTAGTTTTTGACACAATTGTGAAATTTTTACCCAACCACCCACCTTATTTTGATAAGGATGTTTTGACCGATAAAGCAATGCGATTTTTCGCTGCTGAAATTGTAAGAGAAAAAATACTATTAAACTACAAACAAGAAATTCCATATTCCGTAGAAGTAATCATTGATGAGTATGAAGAATTAGAAACCATAGATAAAATTAGAGCTATAATTTACTGTAACAGAGCATCACAAAAACCAATTTTAATTGGGAAACAAGGTATAATGATGAAAAAAATAGGTACTGCAGCAAGAAAAGATATTGAAACCTTTACAGGTAAAAAGTGCTACTTAGAACTTTATGTTAAAGTAAAAGAGAATTGGCGTTCTGATGATTTATTTTTAAAGCGTTTTGGTTATAAAATGTAATTTGACTGAGACAATATCTATTCTACTCACTATTAAAAAAACTATATTAGCATCTGATTAATTTTAATTGCAAAAATTTATTTCAAATAAATATCTAGTTTTTGAACTCTAGTTTACATAACAACAATTTTTTTACAGGTATCTTTTATTCAAGTCCCTATGGTATACTAGTAGTTAACACTGAAAGTAATTTTATAGAAATTGCTAACCCCAGAATACTAAATATTCTTGAAATTGAATTAGATGATTTAATAGGTAAACATATATCATATCTTTTTGGCGAACATTCCTTAGCATCAGCAAACATTTCTTTAAATGAATGTTTGAAAGCTGGAAACAATGTGCAGATTAAAGTTTACAAAAAAAACGGTACACCTATTTGGGTACAATTAAATACTACCCAATTAAGTGATGGAAATAATAACTACATAATCTGCAATATAAACGATATTAGCGAAAGGGTAGAACTCAATACAACCATTAAATTTAACCAAGTACAATACAAACGTCTTTTCGAATTTTCTATAAATGGAATAGCCATTTTTGATATGGATAATCGAAAATATGTTGACTGTAACGAAACATTTTCTCAAATGTACGGATACACAAAAGAAGAATTAAGAAATATCTCAGCATTAGATTTAACTTGGGAAGAAGGCTTAAAAGATTTAAGTTTTTATGAAAAACGGTATCAAGAAAATTATGAAAGTTTAAAAAACGATGAAATTTTAAAGTTTGAATCTGTTCATAAAACTAAAAGCAATACTAAATTATATGTAAACATTACACTTGTTCCTTTACAAGAAAATGGTAAACTATATGTAAAGCAAATTACAGAAGATATAACAATGAGGTATTTATCTAGCTTAAAGGTTAATGAAGTAGTTAAGGAACTAAATAAAGTCAATATTAAATTAAATGAATCGAATCAACTATTAGAAAGCTATGCCTTTATAATCTCTCACGATTTAAGAGAACCAGTAAGAACAATAGTAGGCTTATCACAATTATTTCGTAAAAATATTGCCTCAAAAAATGAAAAATCACAAGAAGAATTTACCCAACTAATTGAAAAAGCAGGTAGGCATTTAAACTCAATGATAACAGATATTCTATCATTTTCAAGAGTTAAAAACGATAAATTATCATTTGAATCGTTTGATATTGAGATAACTATTGAAAAAGTATTACTTCACTTGAGAGAATTAACCACTAAATTGGATGTTCAGTTCACATTGCTTTCTCAACTACCCGATAGAATAATAGCACACCCAACTTACATTTATCAAGTATTTCAGAATTTAATTAAAAATGCGCTTAAATTCAGGAAAAAAAATATAAAATGTGAAATAAAGATAGCATACAAAGAACTTGAAACACATCATCAATTTTCAATTGCCGACAACGGAATTGGAATTGAAGAAAAAAACTTTAACAAAATTTTTCAACTTTTTAGTAAACTTCACCACCGTAAAAAATATGAGGGAACTGGAATTGGATTATCAGTATGTAAAAAAATTATTGAGTTACACGAAGGAAAAATCTGGTTAGAATCAACTTTTGGAGAAGGAACAACCTTTTATTTTACTATTAATAAAAATTTAGAAATTACTGAAGTAGAATAGTTGTAATTTTGCACCTTGATGAAAAAAATTATCATTGCAATAGATGGCTATTCATCGTGTGGAAAAAGCACACTTGCTAAAGATTTAGCCAAAGAATTAGATTATTTATACATTGACTCTGGAGCAATGTATAGAGCTGTAACACTTTATATGCTAAAAAACGAAATTGATTTAGCAAACAAACAGGCAGTAATTTCTGAATTATCCAATATTCACATACATTTCGAGCCCAAACCAGAAGGTGGCGTAACTACTTTTTTAAATGGTAAAGATGTTGAAGGCTTAATTAGATCGCCACATATTGCTAATTATGCCAGCCAAATAAGCACTATAAAAGAAGTAAGAACCTACCTAGTAAACCAACAACGCAAAATGGGCGCTAATAGAGGTGTAGTTATGGAAGGAAGAGATATTGGAACGGTTGTATTTAAAGATGCAGAGTTAAAAATTTTTCTTTCTGCCGATATTGAAACAAGAACCAATAGACGTTTTGCTGAACTCACAGCTAAAAATATTAATACTTCTTACCAAGAAGTTGAAAAAGGATTACTTGAAAGAGACTTACGAGATACACAAAGAGAAGAATCGCCGCTTTACAAAGCAGATGATGCAGTTTTAATAGACAACTCCCTTTTATCAAGAGATAGCCAAAAAAGATTAATTATGAATTTAGTTCGTGGTATTTTAGAAGGAAACCTTGAAGAATAATAGCTCAATTTTACAAATACCTATTATTGATAATTTATGTAAAATCAAAACTATTTTAACAATTCAATAGTTAAACAGTTCAAGCATTTAGTTAGATAACAATGAAGCAATTTGATGTTCCTGAATTTTATAGAAGCCCAATAATTACGAAAATTAAAAATATTCGTAAAGCAAACGACCCAAGAAAAAAAGACTTTTCTCCAAGCTGTTTAGACTTCGGAAAAGTAAAATTTTGGTTAGCACGACACTTTGGGTTTTGCTATGGAGTTGAAAATGCAATAGAAATGGCATATAAAGCCATAGAAAACTACCCTAATAAACGCATATTCTTCCTTTCAGAAATGATTCATAACCCTTTTGTAAACCAAGATTTACAGGAATATGGCATTCAATTTTTAATGGACACCTATGGAAACCAATTAATTGAATGGGATAAGATTTCAAAAAATGATGTAGTATTAATACCAGCTTTTGGCACTACAATAGAAACTAAAAATAAACTAAACGAAATTGGCTTGTTAGTAAAAGAATATGACACTACCTGCCCTTTTGTAGCAAAAGTTTGGAACAGATCAAAAAAAATTGCAAAAGAAGATTTTGCATTAGTAGTTCATGGCAAACCAACACACGAAGAAACAAGAGCTACTTTTTCGCACGCGAAAGCAAATGCTCCCACAATAATTGTAAAAAATATTGAAGATACTAAAAAATTAGCTCAATATATTTTAGGCAAATTACCCGAAAATGAGTTTTATAAAACTTATAATGGTAGATTTTCAGAAAACTTAAAATTATCTGATTTAAACAAATTAGGAGTAGTTAATCAAACAACAATGTTGGCATCTGAAACACAAGCTATTGCCAACTATTTAAAACAAACGTTAGAACAAAAATTTGGACAAGAAAATATAAAAAAACACTTTGCCGATACAAGAGACACACTATGCTACGCCACCAACGACAACCAACAAAGCACTTATAAATTATTAGAAGAAGCAAAAGCCGATTTAGCCTTAATAGTTGGTGGTTACAATAGCTCAAACACCACACATTTAGTGGAATTATGCGAAAACATTGTCCCTTCTTACTTTATTTCGTCAGCTTCAAAAATTAATAGTAAAAACAAAATTTCACATTTCGATATTCACAAACAAAATGAAATAGAAACACACAACTATCTTCCCTCAAAAGATAATGTAAACATCATATTAACTAGTGGAGCTTCCTGCCCAGACTCAATGGTTGAAGCAGTAATGATGAAAATTTTATCTTTTTATAAAATTGAAAAAAACATAAGTGAAGTGCTAGAGGAGTCAATATCTAAGTACATTCAAATCTAACTATATATTCAAAAAAATAGAGCCTTAATAAGCTTCCTTTATGTTTAAAATAGTATTACAAAACAGTAATTCCTCAACACTTTATAGATAAAAACTCCTCTCATAATTAGCTAAAGTTTAGCTAATTATGCTTCTTAAGGTATAGCTATTTACCTTATTATATCGAATTTACATATAAAAAAACATAAAGTATAAAATACTTCATTTAATAAATTTAACTTTTTCATTCAAAAACCAACTTTAAAACATATATTTATATTCTGTTAAGAGATAGGTCTATGAAAAAGATAGTTTGCATTATAAGAAGTTCTCAATTTGAAAAAGTAAAGGAAGCACTCAAAGATAAAGGGTTTGATTTTTTTACCTATACAGAGGTTTCTGTCTCTGGCCATGAAAAGCCAGATGAATTTTTCTACCGAGGCTTAGTATATGATTCAGGGCATATAAAAAGAATCAAGATGGAGGTTATTGTTTCCGAAATGTATGCCAATGTAGCTATAAAAACTATAAAACTTGCCGCCTACACAGGTGAATTGGGTGATGGTTTCATTTTTGTTTCAGAACTAGAAACATTAGTGAATATTAGAACGGGTCTATTAAACACAGATGCTCTTAACAAATAAAAAAATCAAAAATAAAATTAACCACATACTTAAACACTATTACTCATGAATGAAGAATTACTGTTAAAAGAACTTCAAAATGCTATTCAGGCAGCAGAGGAGGCTAAGTTTCTTGTAAATAATATATGGTTACTTGTCGCTACTGTACTTGTGTTTATTATGCACTTAGGCTTTGCCACATTAGAAGCTGGCTTTGTTCAGAGAAAAAATGTTGTTAACATTCTTTTTAAAAATGTTATGATAATTAGCATTGGCTTGCTAACTTATTATTTTGTAGGATTTAACTTAATGTATCCAAATCCCGAAATATATGAAGGTGGCTTTTTCGGATTCGGAGGATTTTTTCTTAATCCACCAGATAATGGAATGACAGCAGCTTATAAAAGTGGTCATTTTACTTATTGGACTGAATTCATTTTTCAAGGAATGTTTGCCGCAACTTGTTGCACCATTGTTTCGGGTGCAGTAGCAGAACGAATAAAACTTATACCATTTTTAATCTTTTGTACGCTATTTGTTACAATTTCTTATCCAATTACAGGTATGTGGGCTTGGGGAAAAGGTTGGCTAGACACATCTGGTTTTCATGATTTTGCTGGCTCAACTCTAGTCCATTCTGTTGGTGGTTGGGGTGCGTTAGCAGGTGTTATTCTTTTGGGTGCTAGAAATGGCAAATACACAGAACGAGGAATAAGAGCAATTCCGGCACACAGTTTACCTCTTACCTGCATAGGCGTTTTTATGTTATGGTTTGGTTGGTTTGGCTTTAACGGTGGCTCTGTTTTGTCAGCAGATCCTGGATTAGTATCATTAGTATTTGTAAATACATCACTATCTGCCGCTGCTGGAGCAATGGGAGCTTGTCTTTCTTCGTTTGTTAAATACAGATCTTTTGACTTATCAATGGTACTTAACGGTATATTAGGCGGTTTAGTTGGTATTACTGCAAGTGCCGATGGTGTTGAACCATTAAGTGCTGTGGCTATAGGCTTAATTGCTGGTATTATAATTCCTATTTCTATTACTACTTTTGATAGATTAAAAATTGACGATCCAGTAGGTGCATTATCAGTTCACTTAGTATGCGGTATTTGGGGAACTTTAGCTGTTGCAATTTTTGGAAATTATAATAATGGCATTGGTTCTTTTACTGCTCAAATTACAGGAATTGCAGCCATTGGAACATTCACTTTTATCTTCTGCTTTTTAGTTTTCTTTATTTTAAGATCTACAATAGGTATTAGAGTTAGCGAAAGGGAAGAAGCTATTGGTTTAGATATTGGCGAACACCAATTAATTGCATATTCACAAGGACACCAATAATTATGAATATAAAAAAGAAAAGGAACTTTTCCTTTTCTTTTTTAAATATTAAAGTTTAAAACGTTTTAAAGTCTATTAAACAACACCTTCCTTTACAAGTAAATCATCTAATTCATTATAATCTCTAAAAAAAGTTAATTTACTTAGTTGCGTATAACTTTCAAGATGCTTTTTAAGCATTGTCGCATCATCTTTATCATCAACTAATCTAATAAAAATGTACTTTACTTCTTCTGGATATTCTTCTGCAATTTGTAAATAAATCATAGCATCCATTTCCGTACTATCTCCTATTAGAATAAAAGGCATAAACGGAATATCATTAAAAATTTTCTTAATAATTTGATATTTTTGACCTTTCACCTTAGGTAAATTTTTATATTCTGAATCTTTATTCAAATTACGCAAAAGAACAGGACCTTTCGGAAAATTATTTAGTTCAAAAAAGTCTTCTAAAATATCATACATTTCAGCTGGGCTACGTGAAACATAAAAAATAGGGTTACTTTTTCCATTTTTACCACGTGCCAATTTATTATAAAACCTACTAGTTCCTTCCACCATTTTTTTGGAGTAAGCATTATTCACAATTGCTTTTACAATTAGTTTAAATTTATTTTTAACATCAGATTGCAATACAGTATCATCAATATCGCTTACTACACAAAAATCAGCATCTTTTAAAGGATACAAAACTCCTTGCTGTTGATAATATTTTAAATTTAATTCAGGGAACTCCAAATAATATTCATTCCATTGCTGTTCAAGAAAAACAGGATCTTTAAAAGTATAATCTATTTCAAAAAAGCCTTTACTATCAGTTCTAAACTCAATTTTACGACCTAAAACCTTAAACAAACCTCTTGTATTTTCAATACCTTTTACCCAAAATCTACGACCAATATTCGCAATGTTTTGCCAAACAGAATCGTCTTTCGAAGCAGCTTTCACATTATTCTCTTCAATTAAACGACCATTTAGCGTTATACTGTTTTCAGAAACATACCCATTAAAGGCTAACAAACGTGGATTTTTAACTTTTGGCATTTACTTTATAATATTCTTATTTCCAAAGCTAAGTACAAATTTCCAAACATTTACAAATGAAAAATTATCTTAAAATAAATTTAATCTTTCAAATACAGAAGAACTATGAATTAACTTTACTAATACATTACATTTAAATGAAATATATAATATGAAAAAACTATCATTATTCTTAGCTTTAATTTTAGGATTTAATACAACCGCACAAGTTGAATTTAGAGAATTTGACGATTGGAATAAGGTATTAGAAACAGCACAAGAAGAAGAAAAGTTTATTTTCTTAGATGCCTATACAGATTGGTGCTATTGGTGTAAAGTTGCAGATAAAGAACTTTTTTCACAAGAAAAAGTTGGCGAATTAATCAACAATAATTTTGTACCTGTAAAAATTAACTTTGAAGATTCTCTTGGTCTAGTATTAAGCAGGAAATTCAGAGTTTGGAGTTACCCAACACTTTTATACTTCAATTCTGAAGGAGAAATAGTCCTCAAATCTACAGGCTATCAACCCGATACAGATAAGTTTATGAAATCCTCTGAAGAAATATTACAATATAAAGAAGGCAAACGATATGGTTTTGACTCAAAAGAATTACAACCCAATTTTCCTGATTTTTATGTAAACTCATTAACAAAGGGTAAAGCCAAAGAAAGCCCTACCCAAGAAATGATTACCTCCTTTCTTGATGAACAGAAAGATAAATTTTCTGAAGAAAGCTGGTCAGTAATGTATCGTTTTCCTTTAAATGATTATTATGAAATGTTTTTTGTAGAAAATTTTGATAAATACAAAAGTATTTATGGAAAAGAAGAAGCAGAAACTTTCTTGTATCAAACAGCATATTATAAAATAGTTGATGCTGCATCTGTAAAAAACGAAGAACTAATGAAAAAATGGTGTGATATTGCAACTTCCAAAATAGAATACGAAAAACCACAAGACATTTCTAACGATTTATGTATGACCTATTTTCAGAAAACAGAAGAATATGAAAAGTATTTTGCTATTGCTGAAAAGAAAATTGAAAGTGAAAAACTTGAAAACACCACGTTTGTAAATACAGTTGCCTGGACTACTTATGAAAAAATTGATAATAAAGCAATATTGAATAAAGCAACTGAATGGATGCAAATAGTTGTTGAAAAAGAACCTAAATATGCTTACTTAGACACTTATGCTGCCTTGCTATTAAAATCTGGCAAAACAAAAAAAGGGAAAAAATGGGCAAAAAAAGCTATTGCATTAGGTAAAGCAAATGGAGAAAGCGTAGAGGAAACCGAAAATCTTTTAAAAAAGTTTTTGAAATAAATTACTCTTTTTTCATCAACAAGTTCAAGTATTAGAATCAAAGCCAAAATTTTTCAGAAATGTTAGATTTTGGCTTTTTTGTACCAATTACTCATTCAAAATGTTATTTATGTTTATGAATGAAACAAAACTTGCACTTTAACGTAGCATTAAATATTAGAACACAAATCTTACCAATCATTTTTAATAAATGTATTATGCTAAAAAAATTTAAAAAATGAAAAATCTTCAATTTGCACTTTTATTGTTTTTTACTACATTGGTAAATGTCAGTTTTGTTAATGCTCAGGTAACACTCACCGAGTCAAATCTTCCTATTGTTATTTTAGAAACGGAAGATACCGAGATAAATGACCTATTTGCCGTAGGTGTTCAAATGAAAATTATATATAGAGGCGATGGACAAACGACCTTTGTTACTGATCAAGATAATCCACTATACCAAGAATACATTGGGCGAGCTGGATTTAAAATTAGAGGTAATTCATCTGCCGATTTCCCTAAAAAACAATACTCAGTAGAGTTTTGGGATGAATTTGACAATCCAAATTCTCAAGCAGTTTTTGATATGCCCAAAGAAAATGACTGGGTTTTAAATGCACCTTACTTTGATCGTTCACTAATGAGAAATGTTGTAGGCTATCAACTTTCAAATGAAATGGGACAATACGCCTCTAAAACTAAATTTTGTGAAGTAATTCTAGATGGAGACTACAAGGGAATTTATGTTTTTATAGAACGCATTAAAGTTGATAAAAACAGAGTAGATGTAGAATCTTTAGATTCTTTAGCAGATAATTCGCTACCCAATATTACAGGCGGTTATATATGGCGTGTAGATAAAGGACCCAACGATTTTTCAGATGGTTTCATCACTGAAAATAATGGACAGTATAGATATTTCGATCCCGAAATTGATGAAATGTCTGTACAACAACAAGAATATTTAGCAAATGAGATAGAGTCTTTTGAAGACCTTATGCTAACAACAAATTACTCAGATCCATTAACGGGTTATGCTTCTAAAATAGATGTCTCTACCTTTGTAGATCAAATTTTACTACAAGAAATTAGTGACAACTTAGATGCTTACCGTTCTAGCACCTACTACCATAAATATCGAAATGGCAAATTAAGAATGGGACCAGTTTGGGACTTAAATTTTGCTTTCGGTTCTTATGGAAGTTGGGGTGCCGATACCCCTACAGGCTGGCGTATGGATGAACCACCTACGGCTGCATCGCCAAGATATAATAGAAAACTATTTGGTGATGAAACTTTTGAATGTTTAATGAACCAACGTTGGTTTAGTTTACGAGCTAGTGGACAACCCTATGAATTAGATAATATAATGGGAATAATTGATAGTGTTTACAATTTATTAAACCAAGGAGCTCAACAAAGAAACTTTCAAAGGTGGCCAAGCGTACTAGGACAATCAGTGTACACAATTGAAGCACCAGGCTATCAAGACCGAGATACTTATTTGAAAGAAGTAGATTATTTTAAACAATGGTTTATAGATAGATTTGCTTGGATGGATGCCAATATGCCTTCAGGGGTTTGCCCAGCAGGTGTACCAGATGGTTTAGTGATAAATGAATTAATGTACAATCCCGAAGTTTCCTTAGCAGAAATTGAAGGCGATTACGAATTTATTGAAATTTATAACAATGGGAACTCAATTATAGATTTAACAGGTGTTCAACTTTCAATGGGTATTCATTATACCTTTAGTTCTGGAACAATAGCTCCAGGAGAATACCTTGTACTTGCTGGAAATACAATTAAATTTCAAGAACGTTACGGCTTTATGCCTTATGATGAGTTTGCTGGAGGTATTGATAACGGAGGGGAAAAAATTATTTTAGCAGATACTTATGGCTTTATTTTAGACGAAGTAAGCTACAACGATATTCTTCCTTGGCCTATTCTTGCCGATGGTAATGGAGCATCATTAGAATTATTAGCTCCCAATCTAGACAATCAAGATGCTGCTAATTGGTTTGCTAACTTTAATCCAAATGGAAGCCCTGGAGTTGCTAATGTTCAGCAAACTGTAAACTGTGATCCTCCAGCACCACAAATAGTTATTAATGAAATAAATTATAAATCTAGTGATACCGCTGATGCTGGAGATTGGGTGGAACTTAAAAACATTAGTGGAAGTGCTGTAAATTTAGAAGGTTGGTCTTTTCAAGATGAAGGCAATACTTATGTATTTCCTGCTAACACTGTAATAATGAATAACGCTTACCTCGTTTTAGCCCAAGATATACTTTTGTTTTCTACTCAACACCCTACGGTTAGCAGTACAATATTACAAGGTCCAATAGGTTTTGGATTTGGAAATGGAGGTGAGCAATTATCGCTATTAGACAATAGAGGTTGTGAAGTAGATGTTGTACTCTATGACGATATTGCTCCTTGGCCTACCGAGCCAGACGGGAATGGAAATACACTTGAACTATTAAATTCAAGTTTCGATAATAACTTAGCTAATTCTTGGGGCGTATCAAATGCTTTAGGGGGAACACCCGGTATGGCAAATGGTGGAAATTCAAATCCAAATGGAGGGCTATCGATAAAGTTGTTTTTAGAAGGCTACTTAAATGAAACAACTTTACTAATGAAAACTGATCTTTATAATGAAAATCTTATACCAACTCAGCACCCATATAATACTGTTCCATATTTGTACAATGGTAATGAACAAACAGGAGTGTTTCCTAACAATACAGTAGATTGGGTTTTAGTTGAAATTAGGTCTTCACTAAATCAGAGTCAAATTCTTGAACGAAAAGCTTTACTATTAAGAAACGATGGTTTTGTAATGCAAACAAACGGCTCTACAAGTTTAGAATTTAATATTACAGGTAGTCATTATATTGTTGTATATCATAGAAGTCATTTAGGAGTAATGTCTGCTATTCCTACAAATATTGAAAATGGTAGTATAGATTTAACCACTAGCACAAGTACTGCGTCTGGATTAGAACAATTAAACACTATTGCTGGTAAATCATGTTTATTTGCTGGAGATTATGACGGCAATGGTCTTATTAATAACTTAGACTATAATATTTGGGGTTCAAATAACTCAGCAGTTGCGGTGTATTATTCACATGATGGAGACGGAAATGGATTAATAAACAATCTAGATTTTAACAAATGGGATTTAAATAAAAGTAAAGTAGGTATTCCAGAAATACAAAAATAGAATAGTCCCCAAATACATCAAAACAATATTTATTTACTAACTAAAGCTATTTTTAACTCTACTATATTTCATTGGTAAGATTTTTGTTGTTAAGATTAAACGTTTTTTTAGCAACTTTAGGTAAACACTTCATCAAAATGACGCTTTCTAACATACTTAAAATCTCAATTTATATCAATTTAATTGTATTGTCATTTATTTCAATAAATGCACAAACTGTTAATATTACCTCTTCAAACTTGCCTTTGGTGTTTGTTAATACCGAAAGTACCGCTATAAATCAAGATTTTAAGGTAGGGGCTTCAATGCAAATTGTTTATCGTGGCGATGGACAAATAACAGAAGTTAGCGACCAAAATAATGCTTTATATTTAGAGTATGACGGAAGAGTTGGCATAAATATAAGAGGCTCATCTTCAGCAGACTTTGCAAAAAAACAATATTCATTAGAATTATGGGATGAACTGGATGCCAACAACCCACAATCGTTCTTAAATTTCCCCAGAGAACACGATTTTATCTTACAAGCTCCTTATATTGATAAAAGCCTTATGAGGAATGTAATAACCTATCAGCTTTCTAATATGATGGGACAATATGCCGTTAGAACCAAATTTTGTGAACTTATTTTAGATGGAGACTACAAAGGTGTATATGTTTTAATGGAAAGAATAAAACAAGACGATGATAGGATTGATGTTGAAAAATTAGAACCAACAGATAATACCTTACCTAATATTACAGGAGGATATGTTTGGAAAGTTGATAAGGGAACTGGTGGATTTACTACTGCTGAAACAGACAGATATAGATTTCATGACCCACAAGAGGAAAATTTAACGAATGAACAAAAGTTATATTTACAAAATGAGTTAGAAGATTTTGAAGCCATTATGAATGGTGCAAATAAAGACAATGTTTTAACAGGCTACCCTTCTGCTATTGATGTTGCTTCTTGGGTTGACCAGTTTTTACTACAAGAGTGGACTAAAAACCCTGATGCTTTTGGGTCTTCAATGTATTACCACAAATATAGAAATGGAAAATTAAGAATGGGTCCCGTATGGGATTTAAACCTTGCATTAGGAGCAAGTTATCATGGTTTAGCCCATTATTCAACAAACTGGACAACCACTTTCGGACACGCACTTATAGGACCTGGGTATAATCAAGACTTATTTAATGATGCAACCTTTGAATGTTTAATGAATAACCGTTGGCAAGAGTTAAGACAAGCAGGTAATCCTATGAATGAAACCGTAATATTTGGCGTTATAGATAGCATTGCTAATCTTTTAAACCAAGGTGCTCAACAAAGAAATTTCACCAAATGGAATAACCTTGGTTCACAAGTTTGGTTAGAAGCCCCTGGCTACGCTTTGCGTGACACTTATCAAAAAGAAGTAGATTATTTAAAAGAATGGATTTCAGATAGACTTGTTTGGATGGATAGTAATATGGCTACTGGGACTTGCCCAACAAGTACTCCTACTGGTTTGGTTATTAACGAAATAATGTATAATCCATCAGTACTTTTAACTGAATTAGAAAGCGATTTTGAGTTTATTGAAATTTTTAACAACGGAAATGTTACTATCGACTTAACAGGTATTCAACTTTCAATGGGCATTCATTATACTTTTCAAACAGGTAGTTTAGCTCCAGGTCAATTCTTAATCTTAGCAAATAATGCCACTAAGTTTCAACAGCGATATGGAAAAACTGCATTTGCAGAGTATGAAGGTAACCTTTCAAATGGAGGTGAAAGAGTAGTCTTAGCTGACCCCTATGGATTTATTTTGGATGAAGTAAGTTATAATGATGCATTACCTTGGCCCATTCTAGCTGATGGTAGTGGATCTTCATTAGAACTAAAAACGCCTAATTTAGATAATGAATTAGCCGAAAATTGGTTTTCTAATATAATAAGTGGAGGAAGTCCAGATGAAACAAATGTACAAATGACAATAAACTGCATACCAGCCCCTGCCAATATTGTAATAAACGAAATTAACTACAATTCAGGGGCTAATGATGCTGGAGACTGGGTAGAATTGTATAACGCTTCTGGAAGTAGTGTTGACTTATCTGGATGGGGCTTTCAAGATGAAGGTAATATTTTTTCTATTCCAAATGGAACAACTTTAAATGCAAATGCCTACTTAGTGTTAGTAGAAGAAGATTCTTTATTTTCAACGGTACATAGTGGCATAAATAATAAAATTGGAGATTTTGGATTTGGTTTATCGGGTGGTGGTGAACTTATAAGTCTAGTCGATAATAGAGGTTGCCTTGTAGATGAGGTTGAATATGACGATGTTGCTCCGTGGGCAACTCAAGCTGACGGTGCAGGATATACACTTCAATTAAATGATGCCAATGCAGATAATAGTATTGCAAACAATTGGGCTGCCTCTACAGACTTAAATGGAACACCTGGTAATTCAAATGACGGAAGTTCTTCGGGTGGTGGCGGAGTTGCTACAGGAACAAGTATTAAGGTTTTTCTTGAAGGATTTTTAAATAATAGTAGTTTTGGAACAATGAAAACAGCACTATTAGACAACTCCCTTATTCCTTCAAGCCATCCTTACACACAAGCTCCATTCAATAATAACCAAACTGCCTTTGTTGCTAACTTTCCAGCCAATACAGTAGATTGGATTTTAGTTGAGATAAGATCGGGTAGTAATGCCTCCAATGTGTTAGAACAAAAATCATTACTTTTAAGAAGCGATGGTATGGTTATGAATACTGATGGTTCAACCGATATTACTTTTAATACTTCTGGCAACCATTACATTGCTGTTTATCATAGAAGCCATTTAGGGGTTTTATTTTCAAATACAATAAGCCTTAACACAGGTTTATCTGTAGATTTTTCAACCTCTATTAATAGTGCTGATGGTAATGCACAAATGGTTTTTGTAAATGGTAGGGCTAGCTTATTTTCAGGCGATTTTGATAATAATGGCTTAATAAACAACCTCGATTACAATAAATGGTCAAATCAAAGTGCTGCACTTAATCAATATCTTTCGTGGGATGCCGATGGAAATGGAATTGTAAACAACTTAGATTTCAACCTTTGGGATGTAAATAAAAGTAAAGTGGGTATTCCTGCAATTCAGAAATAAACTTAACTGCTTTTAGTTATATTTCATTTTTTCAGTAAATATGTTTACCCTAATTTTGTGTTTCAAATGCTGGAAAACTAAATGAATTATATTACGCTATCAACTATAATTTTATCAAATCCTTGGTGGTTGGCACTTTTGGTTTTAATTCCAATTTTAGCTTTTTGGATATATAAAAACTATCACCGCCAGTTTTCAGAAATGAAATTTAGCTCTGCCAATACACAAAAAACCAAACTCACTTTTAAAGGTTTTTTGAGAAACAGCTTGGTTGCTGGAAAACTTCTTGCTCTTTTGCTTTTAATACTAGCAATGGCACGCCCACAAGATATGCTACAAGAAGAAAAAATTAGCACCGAAGGAATAGACATTGTACTTGCTATGGATGTTTCGGGAAGTATGGAGGCTATGGACTTTGAACCCAATAGATTAGGAGCAGCCAAAAAAACTGCTTCAGATTTTGTTGATGCACGTAAAAATGACAGAATAGGAATGGTAGCTTTTGCTGGCGAAAGTTTCACAAAATGCCCTGTTACCACCGATCATGGTATTCTTAAATTTTTAATGAAAGGATTGAGTAGAGATGAATTGTTAGAAGACGGAACAGCCATTGGAATGGGCTTAGCTACCTCAATTAACCGTTTGAAAGATAGCCAATCGGCGAGTAAAGTGGTAATTTTGCTTACAGATGGTGTAAATAACAAAGGATTTATAGACCCTTTAACTGCTGCCGAAACCGCCAAAGAGTTTGACATAAAAGTTTACACTATTGGTATAGGCACAAAAGGGCAAGCCCCCTACCCCACACGTGATATTTTTGGCAGAACTGTTACCCGTATGATGGAAGTACAGATAGATGAAGGAATTTTGCAACAAATTGCCGAAATGACAGGAGGAAAATACTTTAGAGCTACCAACAACACTAGCTTACAAAGTATTTATGAAGAAATAGACCAATTAGAAAAAACTGAAGTAGAAATTAGCTCAATTCGTAGATATACAGAACGTTTTCACCCTTTGGCATTTATAGCCTTATGCATTTTATCGTTAGATTTATTACTTAGATTAACTATTTTAAGAGGTTTAACAGGTTAAGGCACAAAGAAAAGGAAATTTTTTACCCACATATTTTGAAAATATGTTTTAACTTTGCGTTTCTGTTTAAAAAAATAATTTTTAATTTTAAATATATAATATGTTAGTTATTGATGCTAGAGAAAGCGACTCTATTGACAAAGCGCTAAAAAAATACAAGAAAAAATTTGAAAGAGCAGGCGTTCTACGTGAATTGCGTAGCCGTAAGCACTTTACTAAGCCTTCGGTAGAAAGAAGAGCTGAGGTATTAAAAGCAGCTTACAAGCAAAAAAAATATGGTAACTTATAATTTATTATTCCATATTCAATAAACAAAAAACCTTCATTGAAATATCAATGAAGGTTTTTTATTTAAGCAGCTTTTCAAGTATTAAATCCCAACTTTTACCCAACGCACCGTTTCTATAATTTCACCATTATTGCCAATTAATTGAGTATAATAAATACCATTTTGCCAATTTTTTATATTCAATTCAATATTATTATTAGTATTTATTGATTTTTGAAATACCAACTGCCCCGTAGCGTTGTAAATGTTTAATTCACAAGGGAAATTTATATTATTACTTTCAATAAATAAGTGTTTACTGGCAGGATTTGGGTAAACGTTTATAGCTTTGTTTTCAATAACATTGGTATTTGAAACAGATTGTAGGTCTTTAATGATGAAGACTGGCACAAAAGAATAATTGACTGTTATTAGGCAAATTTCATTTTTATCATTTATTTCAATAGATATTATGTCATTATCTGTATCAAAAATAGTATTTACAGTACTACCTTCAACAAGTTCTCCATATAATAATTCTCCATTTGCATTATATTTTTGTAGTTGTAGCAAAGGTTCATCTGTAATTTTCCTTACAACAAAAGTATTATTATAATTATCTATTGTAAAAATTTGATTATTTCGATTTCGATTGATGTTACTGTTATCGCTACCACAATTATTAGTTTCAAAAACTGCATTTCCTTTAAATGCACCTATATAAAAATCATTAAGCCAAACTACTTCTCCTTCACTGTTCACTTTTAACATCTGAGAAGGTGCATTGTCGTTTTGAGCTTGAAAACCATAAAAGTTATTTTCAGAATCCAGTTTAAACGCATTTTGAAACCAACGATTATCATTAGTATTAGTAACTTCATTGTTGTAAGTTTTTTCATATATAACTTCTCCAGTTTCACTATTGATTTTTGCCCAAAATAAATCAGAACTATTATTGTTTTCATTAAATACAGTGGCAGTTATAATTACGTTTCCATCGTTATCAATATCAATTGCTCCTATCTTTTCTGAATGGCTTATATTTTCTTCATCAACAAAATCATTTGAGTAAGTCCAAAGTGTATCGCTATTACTTGATATTTTATCTATAAATAAAGTAAGAGGAGCTCCAGAAGCAAGCATATTTAACCTAAAGATAAATAAGTTATCATTATCATCTACTGTAAAGTTCGAAGGTGAACTTTTAGCATAATTGCTCCAAATTATCTCACCAATTTCGTTGATATAATGAAGATATATTGTATCATTTCGATTGCTTGTAGTATAAAAGTTTCCATTTCCTCCTTCAACAGTTATACCTAAACAGCTTTCAGTTGTTTTATAATAACTTTTAGGATATGAATTAATTGAATGAAAACCTGATATATTTAACTTAGAAAAAACAATATAATTTGATGTTTGGCTAATGATTGTTAGCAAATCATCTTCATTGATTAAAATTTGATTATATAAAGGCTGTTCACTAATTAAGAAATTAATTGTATCTCCAATAGCTACTGATTTGTTTAAGCCACCAGTAGAATCTAAGAAATATATATTCTCTAAATCCGAAACAACCCAACCATCTTTATATGTTTGAACTCCAATATTTTCCTTATCCCAGAAATCTAAATTATTTAAACCAAAATTATTCAGCACTTCAAAACTTTGAGCATTCAATGATAATGATAGGCTGATAAGAAATATAGTTCTAATAAAATTTAGCATCATCAATTAATTTTGAAGAATTAAACAGAATAACGTTCTAAGGTGTTTAAACCTTCAATCCCTTGCCAGTTGCCCAACTAGCAATTCTCGTTTTCAAAAATCATTCATTTTACACCACCACAGACACAATAAATCACTGTCGGTACAAATACAAAGCAATATAAGTTACTTAACAAACAAGGTTTCAACTTTTCTACTTAGCCAAACGCATAAAATGCTTCATCCAACG
>JAHDDA010000282.1 GCA_020629595.1 Chitinophagales bacterium | reverse complement strand
CTTCTTTGGTAAAAAACCAAACTATTTCTTGTATTGATTCTAAAACCTGAAAAATTCTAAAAATCTGTTCTTCGGTTAAAACAGTTCCTTCAACTTTTAAAATTGTCAATTCATTACTAAGGTTTAAGTAAGTTCTTTCGGGCAAGTGGTCTTCTTCACGTTCCAAAATTTCTTTAAACTCAACAACTTGTTGCAGCAGTTTACTTATCTGCTTAATATCAGTTTGAAGTTTCATTTTTCGCAACAATTCTTTTCCTAACGAACTGTTACAATGACCTTCAACAATATCTAAAATTTTATCGAACTCTAATTTCTGATATAAATCACGAGGGTAAAGGTCGAAGTATCTTTTCTTTTTATATTTATATAGCTTTTTCTTTTCCGCCATTTTTATTTCTTGTAAAAAACGAAATGCAAAATTAATTGTTTGTCAATTATGAAGTGTTTAAAGTATTTTTGAGTGTTTTTAGTTCCCCAAAAGAGTTTTCTTTTAATTTAATCTTTATTCACTCTGCGTTTTAAAGGCATACAAAGCAAAAGAAGCCAACCAATGTTGTCCAGCATAATCGCCATCGGTAATTTTTGCAAGTGAAAAAGCTAAATACTTCAGTAAAAATTATATTTTAATTTTTTTTTATCAGAAAAGTATATAATTTTACTTTTTTTAATTTGTAATTGGATTTTAGCAATCATTTTAAAAATAATTAAAGATTGATAATCCAAATTAGTAAAACCTAAAAATTTTTATTATGTTCAAGAAGTTTAAAATTGTATTAACATCAATGGTATTTATTTCTCTATTATCAAGTTGTTCATTAACTTTACCAGTAAATGCAACAAGTAATCCAGTTGGAAGTAGAGTTGGAACATCAACTGCAACAGGTTATTTGGGAGTGTTTTTTTTTAATGCAGATGCGAGTATTCAATCTGCTGCAAAAAACGGTGGTATAACTAAAATATCTACTGTTGATATCAAACAAACAAATATATTAAATTTGATTGTTACTTATGAAACAATAGTTACTGGAGAATAATATTATATTTAGGGTAATAAGTTGAATTAGACTTATTACCTTTTCAATTTTTATGTATTATGAAAAAAAAATCACTACTCTTTTTATTTTTCCTACTTATAGTTTCTTGTAATTCTGTCAATGATAATCGTATTTTATTATTTAATGATGTTTATTTTGAATTATTTGTTGGAGATAAGCAAAGAGTATTAGAAGAAAGAGTGAAAAATAACTACTTAGATTTAATAAGTAATAAAGAAGTTCAAATTCCTCTTTTTAAGCACATTAAAAACAAAAACTATTCTTTGTTTATAGGATTACCTTACAACACTACTCTTTCTAAAATAAATCAACAAAATTTATTTGAAGAGTCAATTATTTTGTTTAGCAAGAAAGATGAGAGATTTTTTAGCTTTAAATCTTACAAGAATAAATCTGATTATGTGGTAGAATATGTACAAAAAGTTGATGAAAATTTACTGTACATTTTACTGGTTTCAGATTATTCTGAATCTATAAATCATTTGAGTTACTTTGAAGAGCTTTCAAAAAGAATAATTAAATAGTTTTTATGTCGCTTAATATAATAAGTAGAGGTATTATTAGCTTATTTTTTGTATTAATACTTTTTTCAAGTTGTTTAGCATTAAAACCTGGTGCTGTCAAATCTGGGAGTAATTTATTTGAATCATTTTTTGTAGGGGAGTTTGGTACACAATATTTTATTAAACCGTTATTATTTGAAGATAAAAAATCATCAAGTGATTTGCAAATTGACTTCACTTTCAGGTATAAGAATAAAATAGATGGAAATTCTACTGTTAACTTTGGAATAACTGATAATCAATTATTTAAGTCAATAAAAAGGTTGCATTTTACAAATGGTAATAGTTCATTTGAATGTTCAAATATTAAATTTTTATTTAATGAAAAAAAAGGGAATTCGTTCTATTCTAGGTTTACAACAGAAATTGAATTAGAGAAGTTAAAACAATTATTTAGTTCTACTAATTGGGAAATAAATATTGAGCAAAATAATTTAAATAGAATTTTTGTATTAAACAAGCAAACTACAAAGTCAATTGAACGTTTGAATGAAAACTTATTTATTTTATTTTAATTAATGTGTAAATCTCTCACAAAAGCATCTGTTTTTACTAAATCATCAATTGTAGGTTCAGCAACAAAAGGCGTATTGTGCATACAAAATTCTACGTGCTTGGCAATTTGTAAAAACTTAATTTTTTCTTTCAAAAAATTGGCAACGGCTATTTCGTTGGCTGCATTTAAAATACAAGGCATATTCCCGCCTAATTTCATAGCTTCAAAAGCCAATGTTAAGCACTTGAAATTTTCGGTATTAGGTGCTTCAAAAGTTAAATTGGGGTAATCTAAAAAACTAAATCGAGGGTAGTTATTTTGTAAACGTTTGGGATAAGCTAAAGCATATTGAATGGGCAATTTCATATCAGGTAAACCCAATTGTGCCTTCATTGAACCATCTTCAAATTGTACCAAAGAGTGAATAATACTTTGCGGATGCACAATTACTTCAATTTGTTCATTTCGTAAATCAAACAACCATTTGGCTTCTATTACTTCTAAACCTTTATTCATTAAAGAAGCAGAATCAATAGTAATTTTTGCACCCATTTCCCAATTTGGGTGTTTGAGTGCTTGTGCTTTGGTAGCATTTTGTAAAAACTCAATGTCTTTTCCTCTAAAAGGTCCACCTGAAGCTGTTAGTATTATTTTTTCAATTGGATTGTTTTCTTCACCAACTAAGCATTGAAAAATAGCCGAATGTTCAGAATCAACAGGGTAAATTTTTACATTGTTTTCTTTGGCTAACTTTGTTATTATTGAACCAGCAACAACCAAAGTTTCTTTATTTGCCAAAGCAATCGTTTTTTTAGCTTTTATAGCTTCAATGGTTGGTAGTAAGCCAGAAAAACCAACTAAAGCGGTTAAGACAATATCAACATCATTTCGGCAAACAACTTCGTTTAAGGCTTCATTGCCTGCCAAAATTTCAATATCTGTATGAGCAAGAGCATTTTTAACTAATTGGTATTTGGCTTCATTACAGATTACAACAGCTTTGGGCTCAAATTTTAATGCTTGTTCTATTAGTAATTCAGCATTGTTATTAGCAGTTAAAACCGACACTTTAAACTGATTCTCTTGTTCTTCAACAACTTCTAAAGTTTGTGTGCCAATACTTCCTGTTGAACCTAAAACTGCTATATTTTTCATAAATAAAATAAATCTGAAAATTTTTCAATTTGCGAATTTACAAACTATAATTTCAAATAAATTCACATTAAAAAACAAAGATACTTATTTCAAAAGGGTACACAAATTAAAAAGTTTTGCTATTAAAAGAAACATCGCTTAA
>JAHDDA010000281.1 GCA_020629595.1 Chitinophagales bacterium | reverse complement strand
TTTCCATTACAAACGCCACATTCATCTAATACTCCACCATCACATTCATCTAATGAATTACCAACAAAACCATCAGGTTTTGTGCAACTCTGGACTTCAAAGTTAGGATCACCTAAACCATCTCCATCAGCATCAAAAAACCAAGATGAAGCACCAGGTCCATCACAATTCCCACATTCATCAACAATTCCATTTATGCAGAAATCTTCACACTGCAATGGTGCACCTCCATCTATCCATTGCTGGATAATTACTAATTCTTCTTCTGAAACAGTATAACCATTAATTCCATTCATTTGTGAAACTGTTCCTAAATCACAACTAGCCCCTTCAGTTATAATATCAACTAAAGTAGATCCACTATCAAGGTTGTTGCATAAATTTCCACCATTCAAAAAGCTATTATAATCGGACAGATTAATTCCTGATGAATTTGGCGGAAAGCCATCACTTGCTTCATAATGACAAGATAAACATCCATTATTGATAAATATTTGCAAGACATCATACCACTCCCAAGCATAACTTTCGCAATTGTCATCCCAGTCGCCTGGAGAAGAAACATATCCCTCAGGTTGGTCACAAGCTTGAATAGTATTATATTGATCACCTAATCCATCTCCATCTAAATCTAAATACCAAGTAGGCACTGCAAACCCACATAATCCGCATTCATTTACACCTAGAAAACAAAAATCTTCACAATTTTCGGGTGCACCTCCGTCTATCCAATCCTGAATGGTTTGTATATAAGTTGTGTACATTGCATAATCTACTTTATCATTCATTGGAGAAACAGAAGCGAGCCCACAACTTGTTCCTTGATTAATAATATCAACCAATTTAGTACCTGACAACAACTCAGGTCCACAAATATTTCCACCTTGAGCAATTCCAGAAAATGTACTCAAATCAAGCCCACTTACAGCCGATGTTGAGTTGTGACAAGAATTACAACCGGCTTCTTGGAAGTAAATAGCGACATCATCCCACCCCAAGGCTCCGTTTGAACAATTGGAATTAGATGTTAATTCATTTTCAACGATTTCTTTGTTGATACGAAGATTATTGTAATCTTTCGATTCCTTTTCAAGCTCATAATACTCGTAAAAATTGTTGAAAACATTGTTGAAAACTTCATTTTGTAAAATAACCGACATTTTATTTTCGGTTTTTTTGAAGTAATTGTCATCTTTTATTTTCTCTCTCGATGACATAGAGGTCTTGTAGTTTGTGTTTGATTTAATATTAGTATTAGGTAATAGCATAGCTAATAACCCAATACATATTAAAAAAAACTTCATAGCTTTTTTCATAAGTATAGGTTTTTAATTGGCGCAACACGAAATTAAAAACATATTTTAATTATCAAAATATTTAGCTTTTTTTTCAACATTTACACAATTGGATTTTAGCTGAGATTTTTTAATTTTGTTTAAACTTTTCTTAATACAGTTGTCTATATTATCATTATTAATTTTTTATAACTATGAAGATTTATATTATTCTTTTTACTTTATTATCCTACTCATTACTTAATGCTCAAAATTGGAATTCTGAATTTAGTGATAATAACCTAGAAGTATTTTCAACAGTTGAAAGAGGAAATACATATAAAACTTATAAAGGAATAATGCGAGTTGAAACTTCTGCTGAAGAAATTTTAACTGTTATGCGAAATGTAGGAGATTATACAAAATGGACTTACGGAAATATTGAATCGAAGGTATTAGTCCCTGAAACAAAGAATAATATTATTCCTAAATCTGTATTTGACAATAAAAATTATACTTTTTATATTTACTCAGTAAATGAAGGCTCTCCACTTGATGACAGAGATGCTATTGCACGTGTTGAAATGACAAAATTTTCTGAAGACCATGTTGTTTTGGATATTTATGGAGAATTAGACTATTTACCAGAACAAAATAATTTGGTTCGTTTAAAGGGTTTAAAAGCTAAATGGGTTTTTGAAAGAGACCCTAATAATTCCAATTATGCTATTATAACACACTCTATGTATAACGATCCAGATGTGCCTATGTGGGTTCCTAAAGCAAGTGTAAATTCTAATACTTATGATGTTGTGAAGAAAACTTTAGAGAACTTTAGAAAACTGCTGTAAATAGTTTTGAGTTTTAAATTTTGAGTTTTGAGTTTAGTACAGGACACAAATGTGATTCTTAAACTCAAGGGAATAAATTCGCCTTTAAAGTAACCAAATTTCAAGGTAGTTTACTGCCTTATTTTACAATAAAAGTCCATATTCTCAATTTTTGTCCTGTACTCAGAGTTTTTAATTAAATTACTAAATACTTAAAACTAACAACTCAAAACTCTTATCTATCTTTGCAGTTATGTTAGAAAATTTATTTACACTAGGAATGTTGGTGATGCTTCAAATTGTATTGGGATTTGACAACCTTTTATATATCTCATTAGAATCGAAAACTGCACCACCAGAAAAACAAGCATTTGTTAGAAAGTTGGGCATTGGATTAGCAATAGTTCTTAGAATTGTTCTGCTTTTTGTTATTGTAAGTATTATTCCAATGCTTCAAAATGCGTTTTTAGAAATTCATAATAAATATTTTGAAGCCGAAATAAATATGCACTCTGTTATTGTACTATTGGGTGGTGGCTTCATTATTTATACTGCAATAAAAGAAATTTGGCACATAATTTCTCTAGAAGATGATCATGTACATGAAGAAAAACCTAAATCTTCGGTTGCTAAAGCCATAACAATGATTGTAATTATGAACTTGGTTTTCTCTTTTGATTCTATATTAAGTGCCATTGCTTTAACAGATGTATTTTGGGTTATGGCAACCGCAATTATTATTGGTGGTGTTTTAATGATTGTTTTAGCCGATAAAGTTTCTGATTTCTTATCAAAAAACAGAATGTACGAGGTTTTAGGATTGTTTATTCTTTTCTTAGTAGGAATAATGTTGGTTACTGAAGGGGCTCACTTAGCCCATATTCATATTTTTGGTCAGCCAGTTGAAGTAATGAGTAAAACAACTTTCTATTTCATTTTAGTAATTTTAGTTATTGTTGATGTTGTTCAGGGGCGTTACCAACGTAAACTGGTTGCAGAAAAGAGAAAAAACACTAGTACATTGAATAGTCATTAAAGAAAATCATTCAGAATTTTTAAGCAATCTTGCCAAAAAGTTTCTTTTAATTTAGTTCTAAAATAACCAAAATGCCCAATTGATTTTACACCAAAATCATTGGGCTTTATTTTTTTAATATTTATTCCCTTTTTACTTTTTATATGCTTCCAAAAATCGTTGACATTTGCTTCGGTAGCAATATCTTCATCTTCAGAAAAAATAACTTTTACTGGAAAGGGTAAGTTTTCAAAGTTTCCTTTAGGAATTGTATTTCCGTAATATCTTTTATCAAA
>JAHDDA010000007.1:20090-21192 GCA_020629595.1 Chitinophagales bacterium | reverse complement strand
ACTTTATATAAAGTTGAAGTTGAGCTTTTTTCGTTTGGTAAAGGTTCTATATTGGGAAATACTGTTTTAATATGACTTAAAATCTCTTTGTAATTCCATTTTATTGTTTGAAACATTTTTGAACCGCCATTAAAAGGCATTTCTTCTAAAAACCGAATACAAACTTTATGATTTTCGGTAAATTTCACAAATGGAATAATATCAGCCTCATTTTGGTTTTCTAAAATAACACAATTTACTCGTACATTAAAGCCTTTTTCTATCAATTTTAGTAAATTATCATAAACCGTTACAAATTCGTTTCGTCTTGTAATTTTATAAAAATTTTCTTCATTTATCGAATCTAAACTTACATTAATATTTCTAATTCCTAAGTCGAAAAGTTCATTAATGTAAGGTTCTATTAATGTAGCATTTGTGGTTATAGAAATATCTTTCAAGTCTTCTAATTTGCTAAGGAAATGTAATAGTTCCATTAGATTTTTTCGAGCAAAAGGCTCACCACCAGTAATTCGTATTTTATTTATTCCTTGCTTTACAAAAATTTGAGAAAGCGTTTTCATTTCATTAATAGACAATAATTCATTTCTTTCAGCGAAGTTTATTCCTTGTTCAGGCATACAATAATTACATCGCAAATTGCAACGATCGGTTACCGCTAAACGCAGGTAATTTATTGGTCGGTTATGATTATCTATTAACATTTGAAGTTAGAGACGTAGCATGCTACGTCTGTACAGTTAGTTTTCAGGGCGTAGCATTAATCCAGCTACTACTATCGTTATAAAATTCGTGTTTCCAAATAGGAACCGTTTTTTTTAACTCATCTATTAAAAATCTGGTAGCTTCAAAAGTTTCTGAACGGTGTTTACTTGCTGTTCCAATAAAAACCACCGCATCGCCTATTTCTTTTTTACCTACAGCGTGAACCATCACAATTTTATGTAATTCCCATTTTTCAGAAGCTAATTTAGCCAGATTTTCCATTTCTTTTAATGCCATTGTTTCATAAGCTTCAAAAGTTAGGTGTTCAACTGTTTTATCTTGCGAAAAATCTCTTACTGTTCCCAAAAAAGTAACTGTTCCCCCACTTTGTGGGTTT